>SLRE01000050.1 GCA_007131125.1 Bacteroidales bacterium
ATTAATTTTGCGGCAGTAAAATCAGAGGGTCTCGTGGCCGAGTGGCTAGGCAGAGGTCTGCAAAACCTCCTACAGCGGTTCGAATCCGCTCGAGACCTCCAGAGGATAAACAACATCATCCATCCAGGAAATTTTCAGAACAGACGAACCAGCACTTTAGCGGTGCTGGTTTTTTTTGCTTTTTCCGCAGGGAGTATTCCTGATTTTTTCCCCTGTCCATAAGGGGTTTCGGGATGGGTTGAACAAAAATTTTACGGATGCATTGTATGTAATGACAATTGTTGGATTTATTCACCCAAAACGCCCGTCAAAACCAAATGTGGAAATTCCTGGCATTTTTGCAGAAAAACCTGGTGGTCAGCATCCCCTTGTTTATGGTAGCGGGGATCGTGTCCGGACATATTTTTGAAGTTTCCTTTCTCCAGGTACTCATCCTTCCCCTTACATTCCTGATGATATACCCCATGATGGTAAACCTCCAGATCAAAAAGGTTTTTTCAGGAGGGGATGCGAAAGTGCAGCTTGCTACCCAGCTGATAAATTTCGGACTTATCCCTTTTATCGCTTTTGGCCTTGGGCTTTTGTTTTTTGCCGACAGGCCGGTGATGGCACTGGGCTTGCTGCTGGTTTCTTTACTTCCCACCAGCGGCATGACCATTTCCTGGACGGGATTTGCCAAAGGCAACCTGAATGCCGCCATAAAAATGACTGTGATTGGGCTGGTGGCAGGTTCGCTTGCCACTCCGCTATATGCCAGCTGGCTGATGGGCGCGGTAATCGAGATTCCTCTTGCCAATGTGTTCCGGCAAATCATCCTCATTGTGTTTTTGCCCATGCTGGCCGGCTTTCTTACCCAGCGCTTCATCATCTGGAAGTATGGAAAAACAAGGTATAACGAAGACATCAAAAAGAAATTCCCTTTGCTCTCCACCCTGGGGGTTCTTGGCATCGTTTGGGTTGCCATGGCTCTGAGGGCGGAAATGATCATTTCACAACCCTCCATTCTTCTGGATTTGCTGCTTCCGCTCATCATTTTATACGGGATAAATTTTTTGCTTAGCACCCTGGTGGGGAAATATTTTTTCAGAAGGGAAGATGGGATTGCCCTGGTTTATGGCACGGTTATGAGAAATCTCTCCATTGCCCTTGCCGTTGCCATGACTGCTTTTGGTTCAGAAGGAGCCGAAATGGCGGTGATCATTTCCCTGGCCTATATTATTCAGGTGCAGTCTGCGGCCTGGTATGTCAGGTTTACGGGCAAAATTTTCAGATAATGGGTTTTTTCCAGGGAATTGCCATAAAAGATTTTTCCAGGAAAACTTCATAATAATGTAAATCAGTAATTTTAGTGCATACCCAAAACTCCTGGTTGAGAGTTTTCACTTAAAATAACTTTGATATTAGTAACTTTTAAGTTACCTTTGCAGTAGTGGATAAAATCAGACAAGTAATTGCTTATAAAAACTATTTTGAAGACTTTCTTTTAAAACAACCAAAGAAAGTTCAGGATAAGATTTATAAAATAATTGAAGTAATTTAAGACTTTAGAAAGGATACCGGCAAATTACCTGAAACTTATACAAGGAACCAAAGGGTTATATGAAGCCAGAATACAATTAGGCTCCAACATTTGGCGGGTATTCTGTTTTTTTGACCATGGAAAACTGGTTATTTTGCTAAACGGATTTGCGAAAAAGACACAAAAAACTCCAGGCCGGGAAATTGAAAAAGCAATTGGTCTGATGAATAGTTATTACCAAGAAAAAAACCAAAAATAATGGAAACAAAAACCTGGAAAGAGATCAAAGACAATGTTTACGGCAAAAAGGGTACTCCGCGCCGGGACAAACTTGAAAGGGAATTTGAATCTTTCAAAGTAGGACTTATGCTCAAAAAAGCCCGTGAAGAAAAACAATTAACACAGGAACAGCTTGGCAATCGCATAGACAAGAAAAGAACATATATTTCGAGAGTTGAAAATGACGGAAGCAACCTGACACTGAAAACGCTATATGAGATAGTAGAGAAAGGTTTAGGCGGAAAGGTTAAAATACAAATTGATATATAAATGTACGTGCTGCAATATCGTGTATGACCTATGGGTGTTAATATACAGGTATCAACCTTTTGCAGTCCGCTTTATGCTTAGTCCCGGCCGTATAGGAAAGTAGCCCGCTTGCCGCCAAAGTACATACACGCAAACCGTTTGCTCCAACCCCAAACCTGTTAGGGGTCAGATCCTGTTCAGAAAATTATACAAATCTTCCTCGGTTTTAAGGTTGAGTTTTTTTCTAAGCCTTGAGCGGCTTATATAAAAGCTGGAAGGTTGGATATTCAGGAGTTCGGCAATTTCTTTGGAGTTCAATCCAATTTTCAGGTAGGCACACATCCGCAGGTCGTTATTCGACAGGTCGGGAAACTTTTCTTTAAGCTTCCTGAAAAATTCCTGGTGCAACTCATCCATCTGGATCTCGAATGTTTTGTCCTCAATTTTTAAATAGGAATCCAGTATCCGCTGCATTTCCTTCCATTTTAACCGGAACACAGCAGGGTTATCCCGGGCTTTTTCGAATTTATCTTTCAGGTTGAGCAGCAGGCGGTTTTTTTCTTCATTATCCCTGGCTTTATTGGCCAGTTCGATGGTTTTACCTTTTAACTGTTGTTTTACCTGATTATATTCTTCCTGCAGGCGTTCCTGCTCAAGCAGCATAATTTGCTGTTTGTGTTTCTCCATTTGCTCCCTCAAAGAGTTTTGCTCTTTGAGCAACATTTTTTTCTTCTGTTTTTTCAGGGTAAGTACCTGCCAGTAGTAAACCAGGTAAACCATTAAACCCAGCAACAGAAAATAAAACACATAAGCATACCGGGAAAAATGCCAGGGAGTGGCAACCCTGAAGCTTATCAGCTTTGTTTCCGTAATCTGGTCATTTTCAAGAGCCCTTACAAGAAGATTGTATTTGCCATGGCTCAAACCCAAAAGCTCGACAACATTGCTTTTTTGCCAATCGCTCCAATCTTCTGAACCCTTCATTTTAAAATGATAAAGAACATCAGCGCTATTGGGGATTATGGTTTCAATGTGGAGGTTATTCAACTGATAGGGTATTAATGCCCCCGGGTAAAACTTTAACCTGTCATGGTTATTGAAAGCTTCAATTCTGCGCATTATCAGTGCCCCGGGTTCCCTTTCAGCTTCTTCGCCGGGCCTGATATATTGTAAGGCAAAACCGTTGTAAAGGGGAAAGAACTCATAATCATGATGCAGTGCAAGAGGGGAAAAGATTCCGGGAAGCAGGTCTTCTATGCGTGGAAAATCCCTGGCCTGCCCGCTCCTGCTGAATTCCTTCAGGCTGTTATCAAAAGTATATTGATGATTCAGGGTTAATACATGAATTCCCTGTTCATTTTTCACCACAAAGGCATCTTCCCCTTCAAAATCTTCCATTGGGAAAATCAATCTTTCAGCAGGATAAAGTTCATTATCCAGAACAGCCCTGATGATACCAAAATTGGGAATATTTACCCATAAAATATTATCCTTTTCAACAATCAGCTGATTGCAGGAACCAAAAATGAGTTCCATTTTTCTATCAAACACCCAGCTGTTTCCTGATTTTCGAAAAATGGAAATCCCGTTATAATTGCCGGTCAGGATAAAATCTTTATACGGAATGATGGTCCATACCCCATCCTGTTCGTTTAAGGGTTCGACAGTATTGCCGTTTATTCTGAACAAACCCTTATCGTGACCCATCAGCAGCTGCTGTTCAATAATTTCCAGGGTCCATACCTGTCCTTCTGTTTGCGGTATGAGCCCAAACCGGAAAAACTCCAGGTTGTTGTTTAAATCCTCCCACTTTGAACTATAAAGGCCTTGATTGGTACCCAGGTAAAAGATACCGTCTTTCAGTTTGGCAGAATAGGCAGTCCCAAAATCTCCCCTGTAATCATAAAATTTGGTAACATTGCTTTTCAGGTCAAGGGAAGCAACTCCATAATCCATTCCCATCCACAATTTTCCTGAAGGGCTGTAGTGCAGGGACAAAATGGTGTTGCTTGGCAGCCCTTTTTGGCGATTCACATGATGTATGATGCGTCCGTAAAGGTCGGCGATGTAAAGCCCTCTGAGAACAGTTCCGAAAGCGAGATAATTGCTTCCAATGCGTTCAAAGCTGAAAACTTTGGCTTCCTTTAGTTTTTCGGATAAGTCATTGTTCAAGGGTACCAGCTTATTGTTTTCCTGCAGGAAGAGGCCTTCATCCCGGGTGACGGTTACCGTTTCATTTCCCATTTGGTAAGCCCCGATAATTCCGGGATTTGTGTTTCCGGGAAGTTCCAGTACCTTTTTCAGGGAAAACCCGTCAAAAACAAACAGCCCGTTTATTTTATCCGAAAAATACAGCCTGTCATTGAACCAAAAGCTGTCGGTAAAGGTTGATGGGGCGGCTATTTTAACAAGCTGCTGAGTTCGGTAGGTATAAATGCTCTGTGAAGAAACAAAAAGGATATCCTCCTGGAACTGGTGTATTTGCCAGAATTCCTCGTTGATATCCTGGAGGTTTTTTTGAAATGGGTACAATGAAGTGTATTCAAGCTGCTGAAATTTGTTCTTCCTCCAGATGCCGAAATCCAGGTCGGACCCCGTGTAGATCAGGGAATCGCTTGCAATCAATATAGAGCGTGTAAAGCCTGTGCTTCCTGTGAAATGATTCCAGTTTTTTCCGTCATATTCAAGCAGTCCCCTGTCTGCTGCCATATAAACAATGCCGTTGGGGGCCGACTGAATATCCCATATCTTTCCCGCATTGTTATATTCAACAGGCGTAAAACTTTTCAATGGAGGCACACCTTTTTCGGGAAGTTTTTGCCCTGTCAGTGCAATTACACCGAAAAAAAATGTAAACAAAAGTGTTGAAAAAGCCTTCAAATGTTGTCTGTAAGGTCTTTATTTTATTCTATGCAATGTAATAAAAATAGTTTTTATTTTTCGCCTTTCTTTGAAATTTAGTTTTAATTGATTTTTCTTTTAGAAATGCAACAATTTTTTCCTGATTAATTAATATACCCCCCTGCAGTTCTCTTGCAAATAAACGCTTATCCGGTCAACTTCACGGGCTCCTTCCGGAATTTCATCTAATTCCAAACCGGGGAATGAGCGCATTTCGTTCCATTGTTGAATGGTAGCGCTAAAAAACTCAGAAGTAGTTTGATCAGCTTCAAAAACAATAATATCATATTTTTCTCCTTTATCACCTCCAAACCGGGTGATCACCTGCCATTCGCCGTTTCTTTTGTGTGAAGTATTGGTATGGTCAGATTGGGGATAATATAAACTGTCACTGGGGAACAACAGAACCCATATATCTTTCTCGTGCGATTCAGGATAAACGCCGTAAGTTAAAATCCTGCATTTTACAGAGTCATATTCAATGGGCGAAATAACCTGAACACTTGTTACCGGGTATTCTATTGGCCTTTTGCTTCCCAGTACCGGTTTTTCAATCTGGCCCGGATAGTTTGCAACCCCATAGGCGTAGGCGCCATAAAAGATTAATAAAACTCCCAGTAAGCCCAGCGGGATTTTTAATCTGAAATCCATTAAATCCAGGGAGGCTCCACGAATTTTTATGCTGTCAACAATTGCAATAAGCACGATGATAGCACCAATGATGATGATGATTATTTCAGGAGACATCTTTTTGAAATTTAAATAAATGTAATAAAACAAATCGAAAATTCGCTGCAAAAAAGAGAAAAAAGCCGCCAAATAAATGGCGGCTTTTTTGGTTCAGACAAACTTAATTAACTATGAGTTTATTTACTTGAATTTTACCTTCGTTGGAATGTATTCTCATGAAATAAACTCCGCGGTTCATTCCCCCAGTTTCAACAGATGAAGTGTTCACCAATGACCGAATCAATTTTCCGGTAATGTCAAAAACATCAACCTGTTTTGCCTGAGTGCTGAGCATAACCAGGTCACCCGCTCTGACCGGGTTAGGATACACTGTGAATTCATCCCGGTTTAAGTCAGTAACTGATGTTGGAACTTTATAGAAATACAGATTGTCAAGGTAGATAGTTGGTGTACCATCGCCCCCGTCAAATTTTACCTGTATTACATCTTCAAGGTCAACACCGGCAAATTCTGATAAAGGAATGTCGTAGCTTACCCACTGGTTGGGGGTAATGGAAAGGGCATAGGCAGTTTCCTCGGGTCCGGTGCTTATCAGTGAAATATTGACAGCTGTAGCATCGCCCGTCCACATATCCAGGTGGAGGGTTTCCATCTCAGACACATCAAGTGCTTCGGCAAATTCGATTCCCTGGTAATCGAAGTCTTCGTACTTCAGGGTTTCATTGCCTTCAATCTCTATAATGCTTACCTGGGTTGACTGGTCCCAGTCGGGGTCGAAGTTGGTTCCTTCCACATTGGCGTAAGCTTCACTGAAAACAGAAATCACATCTTCAGGATCACGTGCCGGGGGTGCAGGAGCGGCTGTTTCAGGTTCCTCTGGTGGAGTTACTCCTTCTTCACCGAACACGATGTTATCAAAATATATAATATTATCCTGCTCTCTTCCATCATCATCAAAATCGGGGAAAATAATAATCCGTTTCAACCCACCATATTCTTCCGGGGGGTTAGGCGAATCCGAGAAGTCGAAAACCAGCTCTTCCCACTCGTTAACTACTGTGTTGGGCACTCTAATTTCACCTGCCGACCAGTCGTTTGGCGGGGCGCCGGCATCAAATTTAATACCCACATCGCTGATAACCGGTTTCCAGACCATGATTCTGACAATACTGTTATCTTCATCCCATAAAAATTCACCTAAGTAACCTTCCACCGATTCGGTTCCGGCCCAGGGCTGACCAGCTTCCAATGCAGTAAACTTTGCAACAGTTGAAGAAGGGTTAATATCTGATGGGTCCGGGTTGGGAATAATTTCCAAAGGCGGATTGGTATCATTTTCAAACACGTTCCACTCCCAGTCAGCTCCAAAACCACCCGGCTCAAAATCAATGGGATGGTTGGGTCCGGTCGGATCGCCGGTGTCCAGGCTAAATGCAACGGTATAGGTTAACTCAACTTCTGTATTCGCTGAAGTTACCAAAATACTGGTGGTCCCTGGAATTGCATCGGCGGGCGTTATCTCCGCAGTGGCATCAGGGTCGTTGGTTGTTGCTGTGACATCAGGAACTTCTGTTGTTCCTTCGGGCAAAACAACCGAATAGTTTAGGATGGACGGCGAAAACCCGTCTACGGTTGTACCATCAACCTGCAGATCGCTCAGGGTTGCATCACTGCCTTCTTCCACCTCATCGGTGTAGAAGTAGAGGTTGTCCAGGTAAATGGTTTGTGTTCCATCACCTCCGTCAAACTTAAACTGGATCACATCGCTCAAATCCACCGGGGCGAATTCGGATAAAGGGATGTCGTAGCTTACCCATTCGTTGGGGGTAATGGGCAGGGCGTAGGCTGTTTCTACCGGACCTGGGCTAACAAGGAAGAAATTCACAGAAGTGGCATCTGCTGTCCACATATCCAGGTGGATATAATCCATTTCTGAAGCATCGATCGGGCTTGCAAACTGGGTTCCCTGGTAGTTGAAATTCTCATACTTGAGGGTAGAACTTCCCTCAATATCAATGATGCTAACCTGGGTTGACTGTCCCCAGTCAGGGAAGAAATCGGTATCTTCCACATTGGTAAAAGCATCGCTGAAGATGGAAATTACTTCATTCGGTGGAAGGGCAGGAGGTGTTGGTGCGGCTACATCAGGTTCGTCTGCCGGCGGATCATCACCCACAGGATGGAAAGTAATGTTGTCGAAATAAACCACATTATCCTG
>SLRE01000078.1 GCA_007131125.1 Bacteroidales bacterium
AAGCTTTGGGAAAGTTAAGAAAAAAAAGGGGGATGCGCCAGCATTCCCCTTTTTAAAACAAAACCAAAGTTTATATACAATTTGCCATGAAAAATTATCTTTTTATTTTTTGATGGAACTGATCATTTGCTCGCTCTCTTTGGACGCGATGCCCATAACATCTGCAATGACTCCGCCCATCATGTTGCCCATCATGGAAGTGTTCATCCAGGAAACGTAAACCTTTCCGTCGGACTTCTCATAAATAGACACCCTGCAGGGCATCATGGAGGAAACAATCCGCTCGTCGTCAAGCTTTAATATTTCGTAGGCATGTTCGGGATGGCAAAGCTCAAATACCTTTGCATTGTTTACATCTTTGCCAAAATTGGCCATGGTTTCTTTCATATCGTGCACGGTGGGTATCTTCCATCCCATATCGTAGGCGGTTTGCTCAAATACTTCCACCGATTGCTCAAAATTATACTTGCTTTCGGCTTCCTTAAGCATCATGCCGGGAGCTGCCCTGTAGGCAAACAGTGAGGTCAATAAAATTCCGGCTACCAAACCAACAATTCCGAATATGATTTCTTTTCTCATTTTGCTATTTTTTTATGGTTAACATTTTCGTTTGGCCATTTCTTTTCTATTATTGTGCCACAGTTTTCATTTGCCTTTAAGCCAGTATGTTATATTTTTTTCACCATCTGTTTGTTAACTTTTTTTGTTAACAAAAATTGTTAACTTTGTTAACCTGTTGTTAACCCTTATCAGTTTTTTATGAAAAAATTTCCCGACTTTCGAAAACTAACTGAAGAGATGCCTTGCGGGATTGTTATTGTTGACAAGCATCTGCAGATTCAATACTTCAATGACTTTGCCGGAAGATTTCTTAACCCTGATGGAGAACAAAGCCCTCCTGAAAAACTTTCCGACCTGGTTTTTAATACCACCGACATGCACCTGTTTGATATGGATGATTGCATGAAAAATATGATTGCTTCCGGCAAAAGGAATTTTCATAAAACCCTCATCCTGAAAAATGATAAAACCGAACGTTTGGTTTATCTCTCTGCCAACCTGTTTGTGCAGGAAGGCCGGGAGTTTTTCCTTTTTGCCCTTTCCGACATTTCCGATGAAATGGATTGCGTCACCCATTCGCCCGGCACTTTTGGAAGGGGAGAATACCTGATAAGCAGGAAGATTATCGGCAGGGACGAAAAGGTCAGGGATAATTACCGCATGATTGCCCTGGCTGCCGATTCAGAAGTGAACGTTATGATTACCGGCGAAAGCGGTACGGGAAAAGAACTGGTGGCCGATGCCATACATGAGTTATCGGAAAGGAAAGACCGCCCCTTTGTAAAAGTCAATTGTGCCGCACTTTCTGAAACTCTTTTGGAAAGCGAGCTTTTCGGGCATGTGAAGGGGGCCTTTACGGGGGCCTATAAAGATAAAACCGGGAAGTTTGAGCAGGCTGATGGGGGTACCATCTTTCTTGATGAGATTGGCGAAATAAGTCCGGCCCTGCAGGTGAAGCTGCTGAGGGTTATCCAGGAAAAGACAATAGAGAAGGTTGGTGACAACCAACCCATACGGGTGAACATGCGCATTGTGGCTGCTACCAATCAAAACCTGAGGGAGCGCATCAAAAAGAATTTGTTCCGGGAAGACCTGTTTTACCGCCTCAATGTTTTTTCAATCCACATGCCTCCCCTGCGCGACAGAAAGTTGGATATTCCATTGCTGTCGGAGTATTTTGTTGAGCGCTTCAACCGCTCTACAGGCAAAACGGTGAAGGGGTTGAGCCGGCAGGCTTCCCAAACCCTGATGGAATACCCCTGGCCGGGAAATATCAGGGAACTTCAGAATGCTATAGAGCATGCTTTTGTTTTGGTACAGGGCAGCCTGATTGAAACCGAAGACCTGCCGTCAGAGATACGTTATTTTATGAAGGCAGAAAGCCCAACAACATTAACCGAAGCTTCTGCAAAAGAAAATGAAAATTCGGGGATTCAGAAAACCAGGGGAGGGCAGCTCCGTATCAGCCGCGAAAAATTGAGGGCTGCACTGGAAAAGCATGACTGGAATCAAACCCGCACAGCTGAATACCTTGATATCAGCCGGGTGGCCCTGTGGAAGAAAATGAAAAAAATGGGCCTTTAAGCCCCGGCAGTGGTGAGGTCCATTTCAAATAATCCGTCTTTCTTTTCCCGGAAACCAAGCTTCTTCAGGTATTTTTTGTGGGGACGGGTATTGCCCGTGGTCATCACTTTGGTAAATCCATCATCAATAAAACGTTGCCTTAAGCGGTGAAAAATGAATTTTCCGTTCTTGTAATCCCGGTATTCAGGAATAACATAATCCAGGCCGACCTTTAAAATATTTTCATTTTCGCGATGGGCAAGAAAAAGCCCCGCAATAGCCATGTCTCTCAAAACAAAAAAGCTATAGGTATTGAGCTCGGGCTTGTAGCTGAAGCCCGGGAAAAACTGCTGTATTTCTTTGTTGTGGTAATCTAAAAATCGCAAAAGGTATTGATTGTCGCTACGAACTTTGATGGTTTCAAAAACTTCGGTTTTGGAAAAAATGCGGAACAGGTAGTAGATGTCCACCACCACAATGAACCCGTTCAATAATGCTACCGGGGCAGAGCCAATCAACACCCCGTAAACTGAAAAAAGGGCCGCCCCCACCAGGTTGATAACCCTGAACTTGACAATGGAGCTCATGGCCATGCTTATGGCAATAATTGCCGAAGCCAGATAACCAATCCACTCCAGGATATTTACTTCCATGATCGTTTGCTTAAAAAAATAAATAACAGGAAATCCGGGAAGCCCGGAATCTCAGAGGCTGCAAAATTAAACAATATCAGGGCAATTTAAAAGGCTCGGGTCTGAGAGAGTGCTTTTTTAGCAAAGCAGCCGCAGCAGGTAGGTTCATGCTCAACCCTGTCAGAAGTCCTCCGCCTCCGGCACCGCAAAGCTTAAGCAAAAAAGTTTTGCTTTCAAGGCCTTTTTCCCATATCTCTTCAAAACCACGGGGTATCATTTCCCGGAAAAAAGAAAACTGGAGGGCGGAAAGTTTTTCCATACTTTGGAAGAGTTCCCGGGGATGGCCTTTCAGACTTGCTTCAATACAGGCGTTGTTGGCAGGAATGTAATCGTTTTGCATCATTTGCCGGAAAGCCTCAACCCTGACCTTTTCGTTGAAGACCCTTACCAGGGGTGCCGTTTTGCGGGCTTTTCCCGTGTTGACGACAAAGAAGCCGGAATGCTCATCAAAACGGATTCCGGGCTGAACCGGGATTATGGACCCGAATTCGTCCTGCAGCAAGGGCTGGTCAAAATAAGAACTCATTGGGTCTATTCCGGAGCTTTTCCCGTGAAAAAAGGACTCCATTTCGGAAAAAATTCTTTTCAGCCGGGCCAGGTATTCAGGAGCCGGGGGCTTTTCTCCCCTTCTAGTGGATGAATAGCGTGCATAAACCGCAGCCACCAGGGCTCCCGAGCTTCCCAGACCAAAACCTTCGGGGATATCCGAATCCAGGAAAATGCCTTTCTCAATTTCTTTGCTGAAGGTTTTCAGGTCCAGCTGCATTTCTCCGTGCAATCCCGGGGAAAGCCCCTCCAGGAAATCATGAAAAAGCCTGAGCTGCTGGTTTGACTCCGTGCCCTTAACCCAACCACTTTCTCTTTTCCCTTCAGGGAAGCGGAGGGCGGCCGAGTATTTTCTGAAGGGAACCGTCAGCGCCCGGGATTGCATTAACAGGCTGTATTCACCGAAAACCAGCAACTTGGAATGGAAATATTGAGAATGGGTTTGCATGCTAAAGCTTGTTGATTTTTTTGGGTCCGGGTCCCATCTGGTCATCCATCCATTGTCCGTACTCGCAATGGGGAACAAGTTCGGTTGTGATAAACGGCCTTACATTTTTTGCATCCTTTTCAAAATATATCAGGTGGATATTTGGGCCGGCATCAAGGGTAAACCCCACATTGATTCCGGTTTCTTCCCTGAACTCCCTGATTTTTTCAATCATTTCCAGGGTCCCGGGTTTCATCAGCAGGTATCCGGGGTTGGAGGTCATCATTAATCCGTGCAGGGTAAGGGCTTCATTTTCCACTATTTCCACAAAGGTTTTTTCATCTCCTTCTTTCAGGGCATCCAGGAGCTTTTTCAGGTTCAGTTCAACCTGTTCTATCCGGCTTTGGCGGTAGAGGTGTTGGTTCATCAGGGCGTGCCCGCCGGAGCTGCTCACTTTTTTGGCACTGGAGTCGGCTACCAGTATGGCATCCTTAAGGGTGTTGAAAACGGGGTCGGTATCCTGTTCAAAAAGTTTTGCGGCAAAGAGCTTGCTGCCCGTTTGGTAGTGCCTGGTTTCGCCCCATAAGGCAAACCCGTCGTAAACTGAGCGGCAGGCGCTTCCGCTGCCCAGCCGGGCCATGTAAGAAGCTTTCCTGAAAAAGTCTTCATTTATGGTTTCCTTGTTGTACAAAGCCTCCTCCATAGAGCAAAGGCACAAAGCCAGGGCGCTGAAAGCTGCAGCAGAAGATGCAATACCCGCCGAATGAGGAAAAGTGCTGTGGGTCTCAATTTCAAGATCAAGTTTTCCAAGGCAGGGAAAATAGGGGTAAAGGCTGATAAGGTAATCTTTTATGCGCCTTGCAAAAGCTTCATTTTCTTCACCGTTTACCTTGAAAGACAAAAGACCGCCTTCGCCTTTTATGTTTGCCTTGTATCGCATGCAGGCCCTCACCACACTTTTTTTCAGGGAAAAGCTCAGGGAGGCATTCATGGGGATTTGTCCGGTTTCTTTGCCCCAGTATTTTATCAATGCAATATTGGCAGGGCTTTCCCAGCATATTTCCCCTTCAGCATTTTCAGGAATGCCGGCTTTGATGGCGTTGTCGCGGTAAAAGGTGGTGTACATTGGCTTTGTTTTTATGAGTTTAAAACCATTTCTTCAAACGGAATGATGGTATGGTATCCCTTCTGTTTGAAATAATTTTTTAATTCTTCGGGTTTCATTCGGCCTGCAGCCATAAAAAAATCACCTCCCCATGCTCCAAGGGATTTGATGGAGCCGGGGAAGTCCCGAAAACTTTTTTCACGCAGGGGCTGTTTGTACAGCACTTGCCCGGTTATGTTTTCGTGCCGGTCCATCATCCTGCAAAAATCATCCAGGGAGGCAGTTTTGGCCATATCATAGCTCAGTGCCGAAATTTCTTTAATCCGCCCGGGATCTACCTTCTCCGGAGCAAAACCGCTGATGCTTCGGGAACTGCTCTGTTTTTTCCCCGAATAAATAAACCATAGTTCCGATGCAAAAGGAGGGAAAAAGTTAACTTCCTTTACTTTGGGCATTTGGTTTTTTCCCTTGAACCGGTATATGAGGGGTTGTTTGCTTCTTGCGCAGGCAATATCATATCCCGAACCTCCAATGGTTTGGTGTAAAAGCCGGTATGGGTCTGTGCCTGACCAGGCTCCAATGTTGGAGATAAGGGAAGAACTGCTGCCCAGACCCCAGTTCATGTCAAAATTGATTTCCGTTACCACTTCGTAACGGGTTTTTTTATTAAGGAAATCCGGGTTTAAGGTTTTGGCTTCCAGCAAAATTTTTCTGATGAATTCCCCGGCTTTTACATTGTTGCTTTTTACAGGAGAAAGCTCCCTGCCCGAAAACTCAAAATGAAACTTTTCTTTTCCTTTTTCGAGGGTTTTCCAGGAAAGGGTTAAGTCGTCTGATTCTTTTGTGCTGTAAACCAGGGATTGCCCGTATTTTACCGGAAGGGCAAGGGCATGGGCTCCGGCCAGAACCAGGTATTCCCCGCTTATCATCAGTTTGCCGTTTGCGTAAAATTTCTGTGGGTCCATCCGGGCCGAAATGGTTTTTTTTACAGGGAATTGACCAGCCCTGCAGTGTTTACTTTTTTTCACTCCTTAAAGCCTGCAGGTATCCTGTTACCGACTGGTAGCTGACTTTCCTTTCTTTAAAATACTCGTAAATCCTGCTTTCTTCTTCTTTTGTTGCCTGGAGTTGCCGCATAATGTTGGGCAGGTGCATCTTCATGTGGCCGGCCTGAATGCCGGTGGTAACCAGCGAACGTACGGCCGCAAAGTTGTTTGCCATGCCGGCTGCAGCAGCAATCATCATGAGTTGTTTGGCATCGGGATGTCCCAGCATCTCCATTGATTTGGCTGCAAGAGGATGCAGGCTGGTAAGCCCTCCCAGGGTGCCAACGGCCATGGGCATTTCAAGGGTAAAATGAAAGCGGTTGTTTTCGATGGATGCCCTGCTCAGGGATTGATACCTGCCACTTTGGGCGGCATAGGCATGGGCCGCGGCTTCCACGGCGCGGAAGTCGTTGCCGGTGGCAAGTATCACCGCATCCACACCGTTCATGATGCCTTTGTTGTGGGTGGTGGCCCGGTAAACATCGGCCCGGGCTATTTTAACAGCCTGTTCAAACCTTCGGGCAAACTCCGCTCCCGAAAACCCGGAAGCAATCCCTTTGAGATTTTCCACATCACAGGATACCGAAACTTCCACCATGCAGTCAGGGGTGTAATTGGAAAGGATGGCCATTAAAGGCTCAAAATCTGCGGAGGAAAACCCGGGGGTTTGTTCAAAAAATTCCTGTATTCCTTCAGAAAAGGCCTCCAGGCAGGAGTTGATAAAATTGGCCCCCATGGCATCCATGGTTTCGAAAGTGACATGTAATTGATAAAATTGCTCAACTTCCCGGGTGAAGTCCTTCAACTCCATGGCAAGGATACCGCCACCGCGCTTTTCCATTTTTGCGGTGAGGGGCGCCGTTTTTTCCCGTAGAAACCTCTCCAGGTGCGGCATGGTTATTTTTAAAGCATCGGGGTCTCCTGAGTATAGAAAATGCAACTGCCCGACTTTTTCGGTGCCGGTAACCCTGGCTTTGAAACCTCCCTGAGTGGCCCAGAATCTTGCCGCATAGGATGCCGCAGCTACCACCGAACTTTCTTCGATAACCATGGGAACCATAAACATTTTCCCGTTTATCAGGAAGTTGGGCGCCACATTGTATGGCAGGGGAAAATTGGAAATAGTGTTTTCGCTGAACCCGGAAAGCAGCTCCTGGGTATTTTCATCAGGATGATGAAAGGACAGAAATTCTTTTTCAGCTTCTTTGGGGTTTTTGAATAAGGCAGTGACCAGGGACAGCTTTTCGTCCCGGCTCATTTTGGAAAAACCGGAAATGATTTCGTTTTTTTTCATGTTCAGGCGCCTAAGTGCCTGGAAATTACCATCCGCAAAATCTCTGAAGTGCCTTCGCCGACTTGCAGCAAACGCTGGTCACGGTAAAAACGTTCTACGTCGGTTGGCTTAAACAGGCCTTTGGCACCAAAAATCTGTACGGCTTCATCGGCAACTTCCCTGGCGATTTCAGAGGTATAAAGTTTAGAAATTGCGGCTTCCCTTGCAAAAGGTAAATTATTATCCTTTCTCCAGCAAGCATGGTAAAGGGTGTTTCTTGCCAGCTCAATTTTTACATCCATATCGGCCAGTTTGAATGCCACAGCCTGAAACTTGGAGATGGGTTGCCCGAACTGCTGCCTTTCTTTGGCATGGGCAAGGGCAGACTCATAGGCGCCCCTGGCCAGGCCTAAACCGATTGCGGCAATGGAAAGTCTTCCGGCATCAAGGGTGTTGAGCATGATGCGTCCTCCCTGTCCGGGATCACCCAGTAAGTTTTCTTTAGGCACCCGGCAGTTGTCAAAAAACAACCGCCCTGTGTCGCTGGCACGCCACATCATTTTGCCGGTCATTCTTTCATAGGTAAATCCCGGGGTTCCCCTTTCTACCAGTATGGC
>SLRE01000037.1 GCA_007131125.1 Bacteroidales bacterium
CAGGGAAACCCCTGTGGTCATGGCCAGGGTAGCCCGCAGTCCGCTGCGCACCCGGTGGGGTTTGTTGGCCCCGAGGTTTTGCCCCACAAAGGTGGAAAGTGCCAGGGCAAAGTTCATGGCAGGCATGGCAGCAAAAGAATCTATGCGCCATGCAATGGTATAGGCTGCAATGGTATCGGTACCAAAACGGTTGACAATACTGATAAGGGCCATCATTCCCAAAGCAACAAAAGTATGTTGCAATCCTGTGGGAATGCCGATACGCAGACTTTTCCGGAAAATGTCGCGGTCAAAAACCAACCCTGTTAAAGAAAACCGGATCAATTTATGGTAGCGGTTCAGATAAAGTATGGAAAGCAAAAAAGCGATACCCTGTGCCAGCACCGTGGCAAAAGCAACCGCCCCGATCCCCCAGCCAAAAACTACCACAAACAAGAGGTCAAAGCCCACATTGAGCATGGTGGAAATAATCAGAAAGTAAAGTGGGGTTTTGCTGTCGCCCAGCCCACGCAATATGGCGCTGGTGGCGTTGTATCCAAACATGATCACCATGCCGCCGGCAAATACGCTGAAATACAAAGTGGCATCGGCAGTAAGGTTTTCCGGAAGCCCGATCAGCCGCCAGATGCTGTCAATAAAAACCAGGCCAAGGACGGTCAGGGCAATGGAAGCAAAAAACAGGAAAACAAAAGCAGTGTCAATGGCCCGCTTTACCGCCTTGTAATCTTTGGCTCCATAATATTGCGAGATAATGATGGTGGTGCCGGTGGTAATGCCGATCACCAGGCTTACCAGAACAAAAATCACCGGGAAGGAGGCACCGGCAGCAGCCAGGGCTTCTGTGCCAATGTATTGTCCAATGATGATGGTGTCAACAATATTGTACAATTGCTGAAAAACATTGCCCAAAAGCATGGGCAAAGCAAAATAAAAGATCCGTTTTCCGGAATGGCCCTGGGTAAGGTCTTGCATTTGAAAATTTTTTCCTTCTTTACATTAACAACTCCCGCAACGATTTTCCCACGAGGAATGAAGTTTTTTCCTGTTTTTCTGCTTAACCGGCAAAGTTAGCTTTTTTTAACCCGGGGCAAACCCTGATTTCTCTTTCCCATGGCAGAAAATATTGTAAATTTGTGCGTGTAACATCCCTTTTGCAAAACAAGGCTTATGGACATCTCTGTTGTATTGCCCCTTTATAATGAAGCGGATTCCCTTAAGGAGCTGGCTGAATGGATTGAGCGGGTGATGAAAGAAAATGAATTTCAGTACGAAATAATTTTTGTTGATGATGGAAGTCAGGACGGTTCATGGGAAATTATTGAAGGACTTTCGGAAGGCAACAAAAACATTAAGGGGGTAAGGTTTCGCAGGAACTACGGCAAGTCAGCCGCCCTCAATGAAGGCTTTAAACATACCAAAGGGGAGGTGGTCATTACCATGGACAGCGACCTGCAGGATAGCCCCGAAGAGATTCCGGAACTTTACCGTATGGTCAAAGAAGAAGGCCTGGACCTTGTGAGCGGCTGGAAAAAAAACCGCAAAGACCCCTTGACCAAAACCATTCCCACCAAACTTTATAACTGGACCACCCGCAAGGTTAGCGGAATCAGGCTGCACGACTTTAACTGCGGGCTGAAAGCCTACCGCAGTCAGGTGGTGAAAAGCATAGAGGTTTACGGGGAAATGCATCGCTACATCCCGGTAATTGTTAAATGGGCAGGCTTTGGAAAAATCGGTGAAAAAGTGGTGCAGCACCAAAAACGCAAATACGGAAAGACCAAATTCGGTCTGGAGCGGTTTTTCAATGGTTTTCTCGACCTGCTCACCATTACTTTTGTTACCCGCTTTGGAGGAAAACCCATGCATCTGTTCGGTTTCCTGGGAACCCTGCTGTTCCTGGCCGGTTTTGTCATTGCTCTTTACCTGGCCTATGCCAAGTTTTTCTGGATGGGCTACCGCATGACCGAACGACCTTTGTTTTATTTTGGTTTACTGGCCATGATTATTGGTAGTCAGCTCTTCCTGGCAGGCTTTCTGGGAGAGTTGATATCACGAAAAGCATCAGACCGCAACAAGTACCTCATAGAAAAAATCATCGGTTAATTTTGGCAAATGTAGTTATATTAGGTTCGGCACATCCCCTGAGGGGAGGCGGGCTGGCGACTTTCAACGAGCGCCTGGCCAGGGCCTTTATAGAAAAAGGGCACCGGGTAACCATGTACACCTTTTCCCTTCAGTACCCCTCTATTCTTTTTCCCGGCAAATCACAGTATTCTGATGAGCCTGCTCCCGACGACCTGGACATCAGAGTAAAGGTAAACAGCGTAAACCCCATCAACTGGGTCAAAACCGGGAGGGAAATAAAAAAATTGCGTCCCGACCTGCTGGTAATCAGGTACTGGCTGCCTTTCATGGCTCCCTGCCTGGGCACCATTGCCCGCATTGTCAGAAAAAACAACCACACCCGCATTGTAGCCATTGCCGACAACATTGTCCCCCACGAAAAGCGCCCGGGCGACCAGGCCCTTACCCGGTATTTCATTAAAAACATGCATGGGTTTGTCACCATGTCGGAAAGTGTTCGCAATGACCTGGAAAAATTCCGGGTGCCCTCTGCAAACGTCAGTTTTTGCCCGCACCCGCTTTACGACAATTTTGGCAAACCCCTGCCAAAGCAGGAAGCGCGAAAGACCCTCGGGGTTTCAGGCGAAGGCCCGCTGGTGCTTTTCTTCGGGTTCATCAGAGACTACAAAGGCCTGGACCTGCTTATCGAATCCTTTGCAAGGCCGCCCTTAAGGGATTTGCCGGTTAAACTTCTGGTGGCCGGAGAGTTTTACGCCAGTCCAGAGCCTTACCACCGCCTGGTTAAAGACCTTGACCTGGAGAAGCGGGTCATCTGGCACACCCACTTTATTCCGAATGATGCGGTGAAAAATTATTTCTGTGCTGCCGACCTGGTGGCGCAACCCTATAAAAGCGCCACCCAAAGCGGGGTGACGCAAATCGCCTACCATTTTGAAGTTCCCATGCTTGTAACCAATGTGGGAGGGCTGCCTGAAATGGTAACCCATCAAAAGGTTGGCTACGTAGTGGAACCCGACTCAAATGCCATTGCAGAAACCATTGGGTCTTTTTTCGCACAGAATGTTACTGATAAATTTTTGAAGGGAATAAAGGATGAAAAAAAGCGTTTTTCATGGGAAAACCTGGTAAACGCCATTCTGGAGCAATCCCGCAATTAATGAATGAATAATGGAGTTAAAAAAACGAATCCGGGAAGCCATTTACCTGAAACAACTGCTGCTGGAAGACGCGGAAGTGTTTCGGAAACTGGAGACCTGCATCATGAAGATTACTGACTGTTACCAGAGGGAGGGCAAAATACTATTTTGCGGCAACGGGGGCAGTGCTGCCGATGCACAACACCTTGCCGCAGAGCTTTCGGGAAGGTACTACCTTGACCGCCCACCCCTGAATGCCGAAGCCCTGCATGTGAATTCCTCCTTTATGACGGCCATGGCCAACGATTATTCTTTTGAAAAGGTTTATGAACGCATGGTTTATGCCCTCGGGAAAAAAGGAGATATACTCATGGCTTTTTCCACTTCCGGAAATTCGCCAAACATCATCAATGCCCTGCAGGCTGCCAAAAGCATCGGCATGACCACCATCGGCTTTTCCGGAAAATCCGGAGGAAAGATGCCACCGCATTGCGATATCCTTCTGAAGATGCCTTCCGAGGATACCCCACGCATCCAGGAAGCCCACATCCTGATGGGCCATATCATATGTGAAAATGTTGAATCCCGGTTATTCCAAGGCAATCAATGAAAACTGCTCAACCCAAATACAAAGGCTGGACGCTTTTCCTTGACCGGGACGGGGTGCTGAACAAAAGACTCCCGGCTGACTACGTAAAAAAACCGGAAGAATTCATTTGGGAGGACGGAGCTTTGGATGGGCTCGCCATTTTGGGTGAACTCTTTGAAACCATCGTGGTTGTTACCAACCAGCAGGGAATTGGAAAGCGATTGATGACCGAAGATGACCTTGAAAAAATTCACAGCAAATTACTCAATGAAGCCAGGGATAAAAACGGACGCATTGATAAAATATACCACAGCCCTGCTTTGAGTGAAAGTCAGAATTTTTTCCGGAAACCTGCCATTGGAATGGGTTTACTGGCCAAAAAGGATTTTCCAAACATACAGTTTAAAAAATCCATTATGGCGGGAGATACCATCTCAGACATGCTTTTTGGCAGGCGCCTGAAAATGAAAACAGTGCTGATTTCACCAGGAAACAGCGAAGCCAGGGAGCACAGCCGGCTAATCGACTGGTGCTTCAAAAGCCTGCTCGATTTTGCAGGTTTTGCAAAAAACCATCCCGAACAGCTTTTCAAAAATAAGCCGGACCGCCAGATAAAACATGAAGAATGAATTTTGGTGTAATTTATGAAGTACCCAATCGTTAAATCAAAAAAGAGAAAATCTTTGCCATCTATGTTTTCCAACAGCATTATTAAAAACCTGACCTTTTTATTCTTTCTCCTGCCCGGATTGATAAGCATTGCCCATGCCCAGGAAAATAACGTAAATCAAAAGGACGACAATGGACTCCGGCAGGGAAGGTGGGTTGGTCACTTTTCCGACGGCAGCCTGCGCTACGAAGGCAACTTTGTGGATAATGAGCCCGTGGGAGTATTCAGGTATTATTATCCCGATGGGCCACTCAGGGCAGAGTTGAAACACCTGGAAGAGGAAGAAAATATGGTAAAGGCCACCTTTTACCACACCAACCGGCAAATCATGGCAGAAGGCTTTTTTGACAACCGCAAAAAGCAAGGGCTCTGGCGGTTTTTTAACCGGCAGGGGGTATTGATGGGCGAAAATTACTACCATCAGGATGAAAACCACGGAGTATGGAAAGCATACTACCCCAGCGGACAACTGGCCGAAAAAGTGACCTGGCACTACGGAGAAAAGGAAGGTCCCTGGAAAAGATTTTTTGAAAACGGCAACCCCCGCTTGATTACCAAACACGAAAATGATAAGCTGTCAGGCGATTATGAATTGTTTTACGATAACGGCAATCCTGCCCTGAAAGCTTTTCACAAAAAAAACCAGCCCCACAAAACCTGGGAATATTATTCCCGCATGGGAGAACTGGAAAAAGTTATTGAATACGATATGGGAAAAATTGTGGACCGTACCGTTTATATTGAACGCGATGAAGAGGAAACCATACCCCTGTATCCTGAAGGTTACGACCCTGCTGAAGAAATGATGGATTCTCCCTTCGGCTGGTAAACAAAAGCAGCATGAGCAAAGGAAAGGTATTGATGGCCATGAGCGGAGGGCTCGACAGCAGTGTGGCTGCCATGATGCTGCATGAGGAAGGCTACGAACTGGTGGGCATTACCCTGAAAACATGGGAATATCCCCATGAGGGCATGCATACCAAAGAAACCGGTTGCTGCAGCCTGGATGCCATCAACGATGCCCGCCACCTTGCTGTTAGCATGGGCTTTCCGCATTATGTTCTGGATATCAGGGAAGAGTTTAACCGGCATATTGTAAGCAATTTCATTGACCAATACCTTAAAGGCCGCACCCCCAATCCCTGTGTATTGTGTAACGTCCACATCAAATGGGCTGCCCTGCTGAAAAGGGCCGAACAGTTAAATTGCAGCTATATTGCCACAGGCCATTATGCCCGTACCCGGGAAGAAGACCGGCGGGTGGTTTTATACAAGGGGAGGGATGAAAACAAAGACCAGAGCTACGTGCTGTGGGGCCTTTCGCAGGACTTCCTGAAGCGTACCATTTTTCCATTGGGCGGGTTCACCAAACCGGAAATCAGGGAAATGGCCGAAGATGCCGGCTTCAAAGAAATTGCCGAAAAGAGGGAAAGCTATGAAATATGTTTTATTCCTGATGACGACTACCGCGGCTTCCTGAACAGAAAAGTACCCGGCTTGAAAGAAAATGTGGAAGGAGGTCAGTTTGTTGATACATCAGGAAATATTCTGGGCCGGCACAAAGGCTATCCATTTTATACCATTGGCCAGCGAAAAGGCCTGAATGTGGCTTTTGGGGAGCCTTTGTACGTAAAAGAAATCAAAGCGGATTCCAATACCATTGTACTGGCCAGATCAAATGAACTCTTCAGGGATGAGTTTTTCATCAGCAGCTTTAATCCCATAAAATACCCGTCGGTAAAAGATGGTATGGAAGTCAGCGTTAAGATAAGGTATAAAGACAAGGGCCACCCTGCCAGGGTTTTCAACCAAAACAATTTGCTGAAGGTTGAACTGCTGGAAAAAGTTCCTGCTATTACGCCCGGGCAGTCTGCTGTTTTGTATGAAGGAAATGATGTGGTGGGCGGTGGTTTTATCGAAACCTCTATATAGGTTTTTATATTTTTTATATGAAAAAATTTTTCAAAAAACAATCATTGCCGGTATTGGCCCTGGTTTTTATCATGAGCCTTGCAACCGCATTCTGGGGTTGCGAACAGGAGGAGGGAGAACCGGCACACATGGGTTATGGTTATTTTCCTGACAACAAAGGACATTGGGTCATTTACGAAGTGGACTCCATCGTTTATGATGATTTCACAGGGGAGGTGGATACTTTTTATTATCAGGTGAAAGAGGTGATTGACAGTGTTTTTATTGATGCGGAAGGGAAAGAAAGTTTGCGCCTTGAACGCTTTATACGGCAGGATTCTGAAGATGACTGGAATATAAAAAACGTTTGGAAGGCCAGGGTTTTGCCATCCAGGGCAGAAAAAACCGAAGAAAACATCACCTACATCAAACTGACTTTCCCGGTTCGGCTCAACGCCCAATGGGATGGTAATGCCTATAATTATCTTGACGAACAACAATACCGCATCACCGATTTACACCGAAACTACCAGGCCGGGGAACTGACTTTTGATTCTACTGTTACCGTGCTTCAAAAAGATTTTGAAACACTTATCAGCGAAGACTTCCAGAAAGAAATTTATGCAAAAGGAGTTGGGATGGTCTTTAAAAAATATGTTGAATTGAACAAAGAGGTTGACGGAACCATTGTAAGTGGTGTAGATTACAGCTATTCTGTGCTGGATTATGGAAAAGAATAATTGACCACGGATATGTCATGACCGCCTTCATAAAATACCTGCCCCTGTTGCTTTTTTTCTCTGCAACTGCTTTTTCTGCAACGGCAGATAATGAATTTACACCTTATAAATACTGGATTTCATTTACCGATAAAGAGGGAACACCTTATAGTCTTGACAATCCATCAGCCTTTCTCAGCCAGCGTTCCATATTGCGCCGTCAAAACCAGGGCATTTCCCTTACTCATCAAGACCTTCCGGTAAACCCGGCTTACCTTGACAGCCTGACCATTGACACGACAGTAACTTTCTATTACTCCAGCAGGTGGCTCAACGGTGCACTTATCAGAACCCTGGATGAAACCGCTTTACACAGGATAAGTCAACTGTCGTTTGTCGAAAACATTGAATATGTTAAGCCGGTAATAGAAGACAAAACAGATTTGCAGGAAGGGCCTGAACCCGGCCCCTTAAAGAAAGCTGCCATTCAATCGGAAAAGAGCTTTTCCAATTTTTCTTCGGAAAGCCATAATTTTACTTCCGCCCATACCGATTGGGAGTTTTCGTTTTCTTCATCAACTTATGGCTACTCTGTTACTCCCATTTACATGCTTAATGGGCAGCATTTGCACAGAGAAGGCTATTGGGGCGATGGAAAGGTAATAGCCGTGTTGGATGCCGGTTATCTGAATACCGACCAGG
>SLRE01000174.1 GCA_007131125.1 Bacteroidales bacterium
AAATTCCATTAAACAATCAAATATACAAATTAAATTTGAAATATTCCCATTTTTACAGAAAAATTTTAATATTTAGAAGGTTTTTTTTAATGGAAAAATTGAAAAGTTTGAAAAATATGAAACATTTTAAATAGGATATGAAAGGGATTGGTTGTAAAAACCTCACAATTAGCTGTTTATGAGTCCATGAATAATTTTTTCGTATTTTAATTTATTTATTGTCGGTAGCCTGAAGGAAAGTGTTGTTTTAAAAAGGGAAGGTGATTCCAAGCCAGGGAATGGCGATAAATGTGTCTATTTCAGAAAAATAAGGAATCACCAGGCCAAAATCCAGGCCACTGTTGCGGATGATACGGCGGCCGCCAAAAGCCAGCAGCATGAAAGAATCGTCACCGTCAGGAATTACTAAATTTTCAGTAATAATATAGCCCCTGGCACCGGTTCTGAACATTCCGCTCAGGGTAATTACCGGCTTGCTGGCCCATTGGCCATCGGCAAAACCCCAACCCGATCCTATGGTAAAATTGGTATTAGGGCTTCCAAAGGTACTTGTAGCATAGGCAATACCAAACCCGCCGGTATCTTCCCCAATGATGGAACCTGCAAAAACTCCCAAACCAAGGTTTACCCTTTCGTGTGAGAGGGGAATGGAAAATTTTGGAATGATCCACACGGGTGTGCTGATTCCTCCAAATAAAAATAAAGGAACCATTCCGGCGCCAACAGAAAAATAGTCGGTAAGGCCATAACTGGCCTGGTTGTATAGCACCCAAACGTTTTGGTAATACCCCTCCCCTTTTTTCAATCCGTAGCCATTTGGCGACCAGAAATAGCGTGTGGCCTGCGGATTATCAAACCAGTATTCGCCTTCCACAAGCCTGCGGGGGTCAATTTTGGTCTTTTTTACAATATTGACCTTTCGAATGGTAACCTCTCCAATATCCCTGGTTTTTAATACGATTTTTTCTTCATCTTCTTCCAGTATGGTTCCCGTAAAAAAGTTGCCGTCCCTGGTTTCGATTCGGTAAATTTCCTCTTCCGTTTCCTGTGCTGCAACAGTGCCATGAAAACCAGGCATTAAAAACCAGAGGATCATTATTAAGTTGATTAGTTTCATCTAAGGAAGTTTTTGTTTTATAAAGACGCTGAAACAGGGACCCGGGTTGTAAAAGGAACCCATCCAAAGGTAAAATTTTATTCCATGCGTATTATTAGGTTTGCATTATGGTCCTTTAAAGCAGTATTGAACAATAAATTTTAAAAAAAACATACAGGAAAGCCTTTGCGGAATGCTTAACTTTGGTCTTTCAAAATCACCTTTCATGCATTGTAAGGAATTGTCGTTGATCAATTTTAAGAATTACCAGGAAGCCACCCTGGAATTTTCCGAAAAGTTCAATTGCTTTGCCGGTAACAACGGGGCAGGAAAGACCAATGTGCTGGATGCCATATATTACCTTTCTTTTTGTAAGAGTTTTTCCAACCCTGTTGATTCGCAGAACATTCGTTTTGAGGAAGATTTTTTTGTGGTCCAGGGAAAATACCAGGTCAACGGACAGGAGGATGATTTGTACTGCGGCCTGAAACGCAATCAGCGCAAGGTTTTCAAGCGCAACAAAAAGGAATATGACCGGCTTTCGGATCATATCGGGGCCTATCCACTGGTATTGCTCAGTCCTGCAGACACCCAGCTGATCCTTGGTGGCAGTGAGGACCGCCGCAAATTTATCGATGGGGTTATTTCGCAGTACAACAAGGAATACCTTCAGCGCCTGCTCACATACAACCGTGCTTTACAACAGCGCAACACCCTGCTGAAGGTCTTTGCAGAAAAACGGCGCTTCGATGAAGCCTCCCTTGAAATATGGGATGAGCAACTGATTCAGAACGGAGTTTTTATTCTGAAGGAAAGAATATTATTTTTCAGGGAGTTTTTACCGGTTTTCAATAAATACTATGCTGTACTTTCTGGGGACAACGAGGTTGTGAACATTGAATACCTCACTGCAGCCGGGGAAAGCAATTACCGTGAAAAGTTGGTGGAAGCAAGGCAGAGAGACCGTATTGCACAATACACCACCATGGGCATACACAAAGACGAGCTTTCCTTTTTGATCCATGACAACCCGGTGAAAAAATTCGGCAGCCAGGGTCAGCAAAAATCCTTTATAATTGCCCTGAAGCTGGCACAGTTTGTCTTTACCAAAGAGGTGAAAGGCTTTAATCCCATATTGTTGTTTGATGATGTGTTCGACAAGCTGGATGCCGACAGGGTGCAACACCTGATGCTACTGGTAAGCAAAGAGGATTTCGGGCAGGTTTTTGTCTCCGACACCCATGCCAGCCGTATTGAAAAGCTTTTTAAAAGCATTGGTGCCGAATGCAGAATTTTTATAGTGGAGGATGGCAGCATTGCCCGGATCAAAACCATCAAACCCAAATCATAATTAGTAATTTGCCTGTGAAAAAGTCGAACGAACAATCTTTGGGGGCAGCCATCAGGGAGTTTTTAAAAAACTTCAACCTGGAGGAGAAGGTTATCGAAACCAGGGTTTCTTCTTCCTGGGAAAAAGTAATGGGCAGGAACATTGCCCGCTATACCGAAAAGATCGTGCTAAAAAACAAAATTCTGACCGTATACCTACATTCATCGGTTTTGCGCAACGAGCTTTCCATGGCCAAAACCAAGATAAAGGACATGCTCAACAAGGAAGCCGGGCAGGAAGTGATAAAAGAAATCATTTTTCGATAGGCTGCTCCGGGCATATTTTCAGTTCCAGCCTGCTTTTCCGGATGCGGTCCACATGGCAGCGGACGGATTTTCTGCCGGCAAGCATTTCCGCTTCCTGTTCATCCACATGCACTTTAACCTCTTCTTCAAAACAATCCAGCAGCACCAATACCTTCTGGCGAAAACCATCGGAAAAAACCAGCTCTTCCATCCGGTGCACCTTAAAATCGTAATCCTTTTTTTCGTGGTAGCAAGGGTGTTCCGGCTCAAGGAAGAAAAAGCCCTCGCTGGTGAATTTGTCTACCCGGCATTGAATATGCATCCCTTTTTTCAGGCGGTAGTGGGTATAATATTTCTTTTTTAGGAGATGTTTGTGCCTCTGATGGTCCGACAGGATAAAATAGGAAAACCCGTCACGGGGGTTAATTTTTTCATCCACAATCGTAAAGGGATATTTTTCACCTGTTTTCAGGAGGGGTTTTGCCAACTGGTCTCCATCTATGCGCAGGAAGAGTTTTCCTTTCTTGATCCTTTCCAGCATACATGGCAAAACACCCGGATTGCTTTCCCACAGTTCCCTGCTCCAGGTGCGAACTTCCCACTGTTTTCCCAGCCGGTCTTTCACCCTGAAAAGCCACTCATCCTCCCCCAGGATGTTTTTTTGTTTCAGCCGTTCGGTCACTTCAAACTGATATACCTTTCCTTCCTGGTAAAACGGATGCCTGGGTTCAAGAAACATCCTGCCGTTGCAATTGATTTTGTCAACCCTGCAATGGATCAGCTGTCCGGCTTCAAAACCGTATTCTTCGTAAAACCCTTTGGGCATAAGGATTTTGTAGCCCAGGGGGTCCTGCATCACAAACCAGTTGTCATCCGGTCCCAGAGAAACGGATTTCAGGATTCTGAAGGGATAAGTCTGACCTTCTGTAAGCCGTGAATTGGGGATATTGACAGAACGAAGGGGCATGGGTAACTTATTGCCGGAAGATTTCCGATGAGCGGATCAGCTTTCCGCCTTTTTCAGTAAATTTTTGTTTCATTTTTTCGAAGCCATCGGCATCGATGGGGCGGGTTGCGTCCTCCACCAGCCAGGTTTCAAAGCCCTCATCCAGGGCATCCAGCATGGTAAAAGAAACGCAAAAATCACCTGCCAGTCCGGTCACAAAAACTTCCTTCACCCCTTTGCCTTTCAGGTAGTCGGCCAATCCGGTGGATTTCTTTTTTCCGTTGTCGTAAAACCCGCTGTAGCTGTCAATGTTTTCTTCAAGCCCTTTTCTAAAGATGGCTTCAATGGGTTTTTGGTCAAGGGTTTTGGGAAATTCTGCCCCGGGGGTTTCCTGTACGCAATGGTCGGGCCAAAGCACCTGCTCTATTCCCTCAAGGGTGGTTTTTTCAAGAGGCTGCTTGCCTTCATGGGCCGAAGCAAAACTGCCATGCCCTTCGGGATGCCAGTCCTGTGTGGCCACCACCAGGCGGAAATATTTCTGAAGCTTGTTTACCACCGGGATGATGTCGTCGCCCTGGGGAACCCCCAGGGGACCACCGGGTAAAAAATCATTTTGTATGTCGACAATCAATAAGGCTTTCATAATCAGTTTTCTTTTTGGTTTTCAGAAATAATGCTGCAGTCGTTTTACAATATTTTGCCGGAGGTTCAGCAGTTTTTCCGACACCCCCACTTTATAGATATGCGGAAAGTCGAAACGCTTGTGTTCGGGAGGAAGTTTTTCCAGGCGGGCGGCCGATTTTTCCCGAAGCTCAAAAAGCCCAGGGGTTTCCCGGTTTATTTTCCCATCTTTCATTTGGCAATGGAAAAGGTTTTCACTTTTCTGTCCTGAAAATTCAAGGGATTTTTCCTTTTCGAAAGGATGAATCATTTTTTGGGGGTTTTCTTCCTCCTCCAGGCAGATGCAATCGGCATAAAACATGCCTTCGCTGTCAAAAAACCGCAAAACTTTCTTTTTTCCGGGCAGTGTGGTTTTTTGCAGGTTTTCGGAAATTTTCAAACGCTCTTTTCCTCCGGCCCATGAGAGCTTGTAAACTCCGTCAATGGCGCCGTCGGGTCGGCCGATAATCATGCTGGTTCCCACCCCAAAAATGTCTATGGGAGCTTCCTGGTCTTTCAGACTCTTTATTACATGCTCATCAAGCTGGTTGGAAGCCACAATCTTTACGTACTCCATTCCTTCCCGGTCGAGCATGCTGCGGGCTTTTTTGGAGAGATAGGCAAGGTCGCCGCTGTCCAGGCGTATGCCGGCCAGGCGGTTTCCTTTCTTCTCCAGTTCTTGGCCTACTTTGATGGCGTTGGGAATACCGCTTTTCAGGGTATTGTAGGTATCCACCAGCAGGATGCAGTTTTCAGGAAATGTGCGGGCATAATTCCTGAAGGCCTCCAGTTCATCGTCAAAGCTTTCAATAAAGGAGTGGGCCATGGTGCCCGATGCAGGGATGTCGTAAATTCTGGCAGCCAGCACGTTGGAAGTGCTGTCAAAACCGCCGATAATGGAAGCCCTGCTGGCCTGCAGCCCTCCGAAAGATTGTGAGCGCCTCAGCCCAAAATCACTCAGGGTGCTTTGTCCGGCCGATTTGCGGATACGGCTGGCCTTGGTGGCAATAAGCGATTGAAAATTCAACGTGTTCAGCAACAGGGTTTCAATAAGCTGCACTTCCAGAAGGTTGCCTTCGGCCCTGAGGATGGGTTCGGTAGGAAAAACGACTTCCCCTTCATCCATGCCGAAAATGCTGCCATTGAACCGGAAGTCTTTCAGATAATCCAGGTAATCATCATCAAAATCCAGCTTCTTCAGGTAATCAATATCCTGTTCCGCAAAACGAAGGGATTCCAGCATACTAAGCAGCTCGTGAAGTCCTGCCATAATTACATAACTTCCCTTAAAGGGCACCTTGCGGAAAAAATAATCGAAACTGGCCCGGTTTTCGTGCAGGCCGTTTTTAAAATAGGCCTGCCCCATGGTCAACTGGTAATAGTCGGTATAAAGCGGGGAAACTCCCCGGTTATAATCAAACATCTGATTGGATTTACATAAGTTTTTTCATATTCTCCTGGTGAATTTCCAGGTCTTTATCTCCGAAAAGTACCATACGAATCAATTCCACCTTTTTCAGGGAAGGCATTTTTTTCATAATGGCTCTGAGGGCCACCTCGGCTGCCTCTTCAGGCGGATAACCGAAAGCACCGGTAGAAATGGCCGGAAAAGCGATGCTTTTTATTCCCTTTTTTTCACAGATATCCAGGGCGTTTTGATAACAGTTGGCCAGGAGCTGGTCGTGGGGGACATCGCGGTCGTATACCGGGCCAAGGCAATGGATTACATATTCATTGGGAAGCTGATGGGCACCGGTTATTACTGCTTCGCCCGGCTTAATGGGCCCCAGGGGAGTGCTTTCCTTTTCAAGTTCAGGGCCTGCAGCCCGGTGAATGGCACCGGCCACTCCTCCCCCCTGCCTCAGGTGGGCATTGGCAGCATTTACAATGGCTTCCACATCATCCTGGCGGGTGATGTCTCCTTTTCTGAGTTCCAGGGCTGTGTCTCCATAAATGTATCGGTCCATAATTCTGGGGTTTTAGGCTTTTACAACAAAAATCTGGGATGTTTCATATTTTACCACCTTCACTTTATCTCCCTTATCGATAAAACCGGTAAGGGCGGTGGCATCATAAATTTCATCGTCTATTTCCACTTTTCCGCTTGGGCGCAGCATGGTAAAGGCTTCCCCGGTTTTTCCCAGAAGCCCCTTCATGCCTACATTGGCAGAAGTATAGCCTGATGCGGTTTCCTGCACCGTACTCAGGGCCAGTTCACCAAACCGGGTGGAAGTAAACAGTTTTTGGCCCAGGTAAAACGAGCCGGTGAGGGATACAAAGAATGCTATAATTACCACAAGGAATGCCTGAAAAATATCCATCATGGGAACCCCGGTAAAGTCGAATCCTCTGTTGCCCACCATGGCCAGGGCCAGGCCAATCAATACGAACAGGGCACCGACAATGCCGGTAACACCAAAGCCGGGAATGGCAAAAAGCTCAACCGCCACCAGCACAACCCCCAGGATAAAAATGACAATTTCAAAGTAAGTAGCCAGTCCTTCAACGTAAAGAGGGGCAAAATAGAGCAGGGCAGCCGAAAGTGCAACCATTATGGGGAACCCCACACCGGGGGTTTGCAGCTCAAAGTAAATGCCACCCAGGATCAGCATGATAAGTATGCCGCTGATCAGGGGGTTGATCAAAAATCCTATCACACGGTCGGTAAAGGTCAATTGTTGTTCAACCATCTCATAATTCCGGATGCCTGCCTGCGCAAGGACTTCTTCCACGTTTTCGGCCATGCCTTCGGAAAACCCCCATCGCATTGCTTCGGAGGAGGTAAAGGTAAGTACCTTTCCGGCCTCAATTACACCTTCCACTTCGATGGAGGGGTCTACCATGGCCTGCGCTATCTCCGGGTCGCGTCCTTTGGCCTCGGCTGTTGAGCGCATCATGGAGCGCATATACGACTGAAACTTGTCGGGTACCACTTCCCCGGTTTGATCCACCACGGTGGCGGCACCAATATTTCCTCCCGGTCGCATGTAAATCTGATCGGCAGCAATAGATATAAGGGCACCTGCCGAGGCAGCGTTGTTGTCAACAAATACAATAACCGGTATCCTGGATTGCATGATCCTGGTGCGCAGTGAATCGGCCGCATCTACCATACCTCCGTAGGTATTCATATGCAGGAGGATAAAGTCGGCATTCAGGCTGTCGGCTTCCTGAAAAGCCCTTTTGGCACGATGCACAGCGGGAGGGGCAATATTTTCCTTGATTTCAAATTTATAAACAAGGAAAGTTTTTTCCGGATCAGCGGCAATAGCTTCGGCCACCCGGTCGCGGCGGTCGGCATGGGCTGCAAACCCTGTTGTTAGGACAATAATGCCCAGCAGAATTAATTTTAAAGTTTTCATCTTCAAAGAAAAATATATAAAAAAAAACGGGCTTTTAAAAACTTTTGTTTAACGAAATTAACACAAAAAACACAATGAAATCCTTAATAT
>SLRE01000280.1 GCA_007131125.1 Bacteroidales bacterium
ATTCCGACAACCCCAACAAGCAAAACCTGGCAGAATGCATCCGTCAGGCCGATTATACCCTTTTAAACAACAACAGCATTGAAGCCCTGAACCGCCATTTGGCCGTAATCCTGAAAACCATTTACAGGAAACAGAATTCTCAAAAACCGAACGACACATGACCCAATCTTCTTACCGCCGCCCTACCTGGGATGAGTACTTTATGGAAATTGCCCATACCGTGAGCAAAAGGGCTACCTGTGACCGGGGACGCAGCGGTTGCGTCATTGCCCGTGGCCGGCAGATCCTGGTTACCGGTTATGTAGGCTCTCCCACCGGATTGCCGCATTGCGACGAGGTAGGTCATCAAATGAAGAAGGTTTTGCACGAGGATGGAAAAACCACCATGCATTGTGTGCGTACAGTGCATGCCGAGCAAAATGCCATTTGTCAGGCCGCCCGCCTGGGTATCAGCATTGAAGGGGCCACACTTTATTGCCGCATGACTCCCTGCCGGGTTTGCGCCATGCTCATTATCAACTGCGGCATCAAAAGGGTGGTTTGTGAAAAAAAATACCACGCCGGCACCGAATCCGAACAGATGTTTTCCGATGCAGGCGTGGAACTGGAATATTTTACGGGAGAGATTTTAAAATACGAGAATCAATAATTCTCCTACTATTCAAAAATCATTACGCCGGTTTCGCCGGTTGATTTCACATAGCCGCGAAACATGCCCGTGGTGTTGAAAGGCATGGAAATGTTGCCGTCTTTATCCACGGCAATTACACCTCCGTTAACCTCCATTTCACCCAGCACTTCATGAATAAGAAGCATGGCGGCTTCATCTATTGAGCGGTCCAGGTAAAGCATCTGGGCAATGATATCGTAGGCCACCACGTGTTTGATAAAAAATTCGCCGTGTCCGGTGGCCGATACTGCTCCGGCTCCGTTGCGGGCATAGGTTCCGGCCCCTATCACGGGACTGTCTCCAATGCGTCCAAAACGTTTTCCGGTCATTCCGCCGGTGGAGGTGGCTGCTGCCAGGTTGCCATGGGTATCAAGTGCCACGGCACCAACGGTACCAAGGGACGGATTGTCGTAAAGGGCGCCTTGTTGCCTGCTGCGGCGAAGATAGTTGCGGTATTGTTCCCAGCGGCGCTGATCAAAGAAATATGAAGGGTCTACAACGTCCAGTCCCTGTTCGTAGCAGAATTGTTCGGCTCCTTTGCCGGTAAGCATCACATGGGGTGAATTTTCCATCACTTTGCGGGCTCCGCTTATGGGATTGCGGATATTGGTAACTCCTGCAACAGCACCGGCATTCAGGGTATTTCCGCACATGATGGAAGCATCCAGCTCATTGTTTCCTGCGTAGTTAAACACAGCCCCTTTTCCGGCATTGAACAAGGGAGAGTCTTCCAGAATGCGCACGGCAGCTTCCACAGCATCCAGGCTGTTTCCGCCTTCCGACAGTATGGTTTCTCCGGCTGACAGAGCCTCATTCAGCTTTTCAAAATATTCTTTTTCCCTCTCTTCCGAAATATTTTCACGGGAAATGTTTCCTGCACCCCCATGGATCACAAGGGTATAATTCCCCTCTGAAGCCATTGAGGAGAGGGAAAAGGCAGTGAGCAACAATCCGGCAAGCAAACAACTAAAATTTCTCATTTTTAAATGGCATTATTAAGTTAGAAAAATAGTCATTAAGACAAAAAAACCTTGAAAACCGGGTGGTTGTGTTACCTGCCGGCCTCGTATTCTTCATTCAGCCTTTGCAGTACCTCGTCGGTGATGTCGTGTTTTTCGCTGGCATACAATATGCCTCCTCCCCTGGAAAATCCAAGGATAAAGTCGAATCCTGCCCTTTGGTTGTATCGCTCCAGGAAGTCGGAAATTTTTTCAAGCAGCTCCTGGTTCATTTCCATCTCTTTTCGGTTAAGACGATCGCGGTAGGTATCTCCGAGCTGGAAAAGTTCCTGCTGCATCTGCATAAGTTCCTGTTCTTTCATTTGTGCCTGGTCCATGGGAAGGGTGCCTGCAGAAATTTCCCGCTGGAATTGTTCTACTTCGGTCTGAAATGTTCTCTGCCGGCGGGATAATTCCCTTTCCAGGCGGTCCTGCTCAGATTCGAACTCTTCCCTCATTTTCACGGCAAGTTTATAATCGTCCATCAGCCTTTCTGAATTCACGTAGGCAATGGCTGCAGTGGCATCCGAAACCTTTTCGGCAATAACTTCCTGATGGGCTTTGGCTGCAGGCTCATCCACCCTGTCTCTCCCTGCAAAATAAAGGAAATAAAGAACAATAAGTCCCGCAAACAATACCAGGTTGATAATCATGAGGGGTTGTTTGTTGCCGGAGGATTTTACGGGTTTTTCTTCGGAAGGCCTGCCGGCTTCCGGCCTGGTGTTTTCTTTTGTCATGAGAAGTGTTTAAGTAACATGAATGATAATAAGCGTTCGGCCTGTATATTGAGGCCCTAAAAGGAAAACCAACTGCAGCGGTTATCAGTTACCCATTTCGGACATAAACCTGATACGCATCAGCCTGATTTCATCTTCGGTAAAGTCTTCCTCACCAAGTTCATTCAGGGCCAATTCGTAAGAGTCGGTTTCAGCGGTTTTAAAGTAATCAAATATCTCTTCCTGTTTATCCCCGTCGATTACCTGGTTGATATAATAGCGTATGTCTATTTTGGTGCCTGCTGCCACAATGCTTTCTATTTCCTGAAGCAGCTCGTCAAACTCAATTCCTTTGGCGGAAGCGATATCTTCCAGGGACACTTTGCGGTCGATGTTCTGTATGATAAAAACTTTCATCCCCGACTTGTTGACCACTGACTTCACCACCATATCCATGGGCCGTTCGATCTCGTTTTCGTCGACATAGCGCGCAATGAGTTCAACGAAAGGCTTCCCGAAACGAACCGCTTTACCTGAACCAACTCCGGTGATCTGTTTCATCTCATCAATGCTTACCGGGTATTGAATGGCCATGTCTTCAAGAGAAGGATCCTGGAAAATCACGAAAGGGGGCAAATTATTTTTACGGGCAATTTCCTTGCGCAGGTCTTTGAGCAGGGCAAAAAGCACCTTATCGGTAGCACTTGTTTTCTGCCCGACCCCGCTTACTCCTGCTCCCTCATCCGGATTGTCATAATCATGATCCTTACTCATTTTGACTGATTTGGGATCTTCGAGAAATTCTTTCCCCTTCTGTGTTACTTTCAGGGTACCGTAATCCTCAATTTCTTTTTCAAGCAGTCGCTCAATGAGGCTTTGCCTTAATACTGCATTCCAGAACTTCTCGTCATTATCCGCGCCTTTTCCAAACACTTCCAGCTGATTGTGCTTGCAGGACTTTACATTGGCGGTATTCTTTCCCATAAGTACATTAATTACATGTTTGGGTTTAAAAATCTGTTTAACGGCAAGGACCGTTTCTAACAGCAGGCAAATATATTCTTTTCCTTCAAATTTTTCTTTAGGATTTAAACAATTATCGCAGGAGCCGCAATTTTCTTTTTCATAGATTTCTCCAAAGTAATTCAGAAGGGTTTTTCGCCTGCATATGGAAGACTCCGCATAAGCAACGGTTTCCATGAGCAACTGCATACCGATTTCCTGCTCGGCCACGGGTTTGCCCTTGAGAAATTTTTCCATTTTCTGGATGTCCTCATAGGCATAAAAAGCGATGCAGTTGCCTTCGCCTTCATCCCTGCCCGAGCGACCGGTTTCCTGGTAATAAGCTTCCAGGCTTTTGGGAATATCATGGTGGATGACATAACGTACATCGGGTTTGTCAATGCCCATACCAAAAGCAATGGTGGCTACGATTACATCAGCATCTTCCATCAGGAACCTGTCCTGGTTGGAAACCCTTACGGCAGAATCCAGGCCTGCATGGTAAGGGAGGGCTTTAATTCCATTCACCACAAGGGTTTCGGCAAGCTCTTCGACTTTTTTCCTGCTCAGGCAGTAAATGATTCCCGATTTGCCTTCCTGCGACCTCACATAGCGGATGATGTCGCGGTTTACATTCTGGGTTTTGGGGCGTATTTCGTAATAGAGGTTTGGGCGGTTGAACGAATGCTTGAAAACCTCTGCATTGTTCATGCTTAGATTTTTCTGGATATCCTGCTGCACCTTGGGTGTGGCCGTAGCGGTGAGGGCCATTACAGGAACCTTTTTGTCGAAAGCCTCAATAATCGGGCGCAGCCGGCGGTACTCGGGACGGAAATCATGGCCCCACTCCGAAATACAATGGGCCTCATCCACGGCAAAGAAAGAAATGTCAAGTTCTTTCAGAAACTCCACATTTTCTTCTTTGGTGAGGGATTCGGGGGCAACATACAACAACTTGGTAAGCCCGCTCAATAAGTCTTTTTTCACCTGAATGATTTCCGCTTTGGAAAGGGAGGAGTTCAGCACATGGGCAATGGCATCGTAGCTTGCAAAGTTGCGGATGGCATCCACCTGGTTTTTCATCAGGGCAATCAAAGGGGAAACTATGATGGCGGTACCTTTACCAATCAGGGCAGGAAGCTGATAGCACATAGACTTTCCACCACCGGTAGGCATTATTACAAAAGTATCATTACCGGCCAGCAAGCTTTCGATGATGGCTTCCTGGTCGCCTTTAAACGCATCATAGCCGAAAATATCTTTTAACAGGGCTTTCAGCGATACGTCATTCTTAATTTGCATTACTTAACAATGTTATAACCTTGGATTCAAAAAAAATTAAATATAATCAAACCTTAACAAATAAACCTGAAATTTTTAAGGATTTTTCCTACTTTGGGAAATTTCGTGTAGGTTTGCAAGGTAAATTTAACATTTTAAAAAAATCTCACAAAATAATTTATCAATTCCCATCAAGTGAAGTCTTCAGAAGAGATAAAACAAATTGCAATATCTACCATTGAAGCTGAAAATCAAGCGATCAGCAACCTGAAAAATTATATTGATGATAATTTTGCGCTTTGTGTTAAAAAAATTTTTGACAGCAAGGGGCGGGTTGTGATCACCGGGGTTGGAAAAAGTGCCATCATTGCCAGCAAAATTGTTGCCACATTAAATTCTACCGGTACTCCGGCCATTTTTATGCATGCTGCCGATGCCATTCACGGTGACCTGGGCATAGTACAAAACGACGATGTGGTGATCTGCATCAGCAACAGTGGCAACACTCCCGAAATCAAAATACTGATCCCCATGCTCAAAAACCTGGGCGCCTGCCTCATTGCCATGGTGGGAAACCTGGGTTCATACCTTTCCCTGCAGGCCGACCTTATCATCAACACCACAGTTGAGAATGAAGCCACACCCGGTAACCCGGCACCCACATCAAGCACCACTGCACAGCTGGTGATGGGCGATGCCCTGGCCGTTTCACTATTGCAATGCCGCGGGTTTACCATTAATGATTTTGCCCGTTACCATCCAGGTGGCTCCCTGGGCAAACAATTATACCTTAAGGCCGAAAACCTTTATCCTAAAAACCAAAAGCCCGCCGTAGACCAGGATGCAGACATCAACAAGGTGATCATAGAAATTTCCGGCAAGCGGCTGGGGGCTACTGCCGTATTAAAAAACAATAAACTGGCCGGAATCATTACCGATGGGGACCTGCGGCGCATGCTGCAAAAATCGTCTGACATCTCTGCCCTGAAAGCGGGCGATATCATGTCGGTAAATCCCAAAACCATCAGCAGCCAGACCCTGGCCGTCGACGCCCTGCAGATAATGAGAGAAAACAATATTACGCAGCTGCTTGTCGTTGATGAAAGCATATACAAAGGAATTGTACATTTGCACGACATCCTCAATGAGGGAATCATATAATCCGGATATTTAAATGAAGTTATATACAAAAGACCTGGTAAAGAAATACAAAAAGCGTGTGGTGGTAAACCATGTTTCAGTGAATGTAAACCAGGGAGAGATCGTGGGATTGCTTGGGCCAAACGGTGCGGGTAAGACCACTACCTTTTACATGATCGTGGGATTGATCAAACCCAACAAAGGCAGGATATTTCTTGAGAATGAGGAAATTACCGGTGAACCCATGTACAAGCGGGCCCAGCGGGGCATTGGTTACCTGGCCCAGGAGGCCAGCGTGTTTCGCAACCTCTCGGTGGAAGACAACATCAAGGCGGTTTTGGAGTTCACCAAAAAAAGCAAGGAGGAGCAAAAGGAAAAGCTCGAAAGCCTGTTGGATGAATTCGGATTGCAATACATTCGCAAGAGTAAGGGCATTACCCTTTCAGGAGGCGAGCGCAGGCGTACCGAGATTGCCCGTTCCCTGGCCGTAGATCCCAATTTCATTTTGCTTGATGAACCATTTGCCGGTGTTGACCCTATTGCTGTAGAAGACATCCAATCCATCGTTACCCAGCTTAAGGAGAGGAACATCGGGGTGTTGATCACCGATCACAATGTACACGAAACCCTGAATATTACCGACAGGGCCTACCTTTTGTTTGAAGGCTCCATTCTGAAAGCCGGCACGGCTGAAGAACTGGCCATGGATGAGGAAGTAAGAAGGGTTTACCTTGGTACAAGCTTCCAGTTGCGCCGGTAAAAGCTACAGGCAAGAAGTCGCTGCGCAGAATTATACTTCCCGGATTAATCTTCCCATAAAGCGGATCCTGCATTGACAAGGATCTTATTATTCATTATTTTTTATAAAGCAAAGCCACCGCATAAGCGCTAATGCCTTCTTGCTTACCGGCAAATCCAAGACCTTCGGTGGTTGTGGCTTTGATGGATACCTGCGATTTATCCAGTTTCATGATCTCAGCAAGCACAATCTGCATGGCCGGAATATACCCGGCTATTTTGGGCTTTTCAAGGCAAATGGTACAATCCACATTCCCGATATTGAATTCTTCATTTTGAATAAGATCCATGGTAATATTCAGCAGTACCTTGCTGTCAATACCTTTGAAAGCCTGATCGCTGTCTGGAAAGTGTTGCCCGATATCTCCCAGCCCTGCAGCTCCCAGCAGCGAATCAATTATGGCATGGATCAGCGTATCGGCATCCGAATGCCCAACCGCACCACGGTGATACGGAATTTTAACTCCTCCGAGAAAAAACGGCTGATCATCGGCCAACCTGTGTACATCATATCCTATTCCAACCCTTATGTTTTTCATAAACGCCAAATAAAAAAGGTCACGGTTATTTTAAGCAAAAATAACCATGACCCTTGAATAAAGCAAAAAACTATTTAAGTCTTAATTTCTTCTTTCCTGTTGCAATGCGTCGAAGTCAAAGGACAGGGAGAACCTGAGTACGTTTTCCAGGGCGCTACGCTGTGCCACCGGCACCAGGTAAGCAAAGTCCAGTCCAAAAACGTTGTATTTCAATCCAAGGCCGAGGGTAAAATATTTCCGGTTTCCTTTGGATTCGTGCTCATGGAAATATCCTCCCCGGATGGCAAACTGCTGGTCGTACCAGTATTCTACACCGGCAGAATAGGTAATTTCATTTAACTCTTCACTCAGTCCTCCGGGTGCATCAGCAAAAGAACCAAACATACCGGATACCACAGAGCGATTGGGATCACGACCCTGGGCGATAACGGGATTGCCGTCATCATCATAAATAATGTTGTTGGTTTCATCCCTGGCATAAATGGGAGGGGTGGGAACCAGCAGCTTATTCATGTCAAGCATAAAGGAAATGGTGTTAAAATCATCCAGTTCCATGGTAATGGAAGGTCCGATCCTCAGGTTAATGGGAATAAAATCGGCATTGATATCG
>SLRE01000218.1 GCA_007131125.1 Bacteroidales bacterium
AATATGAACAAGCCGGTGCAGGACAACAGGGTGGCTTTGACTGGTCGCAGTTTGGTGGTAGGGGCGGCAAAAGAACATACCAATACGAAGGCGACCTGGGTGACATTTTCGGAGATGCCGGGAGCGGATTTTCCGATTTTTTCAATGCCTTTTTCGGGCAAATGGGAGGAATGAGCGGAAGGCGTTCTGACCCGTTTGCACGTCAGCGCAGCATGAAAGGCCAGGACCTTAGGGGCGATTTTGAGATTTCTCTGCAGGAAGCATTTCATGGCACCTCCCGGGTGTTGAATGTGAACGGCGAAAAATTAAGAATTACCACCAAACCCGGGGCCTATACCGGTCAGGAATTGCGGATAAAAGGAAAAGGTCAGCCCGGCCGCCATCAGGGTGAAAGGGGCGATATTTACCTGAAAATTAAGGTGACACCCCATCCCCACTTCCAGCGCAAAGGAGACGACCTCTATACCGAAACCCGGGCAGACCTTTACACCGCCGTGCTTGGAGGAAAAATCCAGGTGAATACGCTCAGTGGTAAAGTCAATGTACCGGTTCCTGCCGGAACCCAGAGCGGAAGCAACCTGAGACTTAAAGGGAAAGGAATGCCGGTATACGATAAGCCTGGAACCTATGGAGACCTCTATGTTAAGGTGAATGTTGTCATTCCAAAAAACCTTTCTGAGGAACAGAAAAAGCTGTTTGAAAAGCTCAGAAAGCTGAGCGGGAAAAAATAATTGCCGGATATCTGGCAGAAAAAACCCGGAACCGCTTTGGTTCCGGGTTTTTTATTAAAATGGATCAATGCTATGAATAAATTATTTTTAAGGCGTCTTCAAAGGAATCCACGTAGTAAGGCCTGACTCCTTTTTTCAGGTGTTCGGGCAGATCTTCGAAATCTTTGCGGTTTTCCGCGGGAAAGATCAGGTCATACACTTTTACCCGCTGGGCTGCGATGGTTTTTTCCCGGATTCCGCCAACCGGCAAAACTTTACCGGTAAGGGTCAATTCTCCGGTCATGGCTACTTTTTTCTTTACAGGCCTGCCCGTGGCAAGTGAATACAAAGCCAAAGCCATGGTAATTCCCGCAGAAGGACCGTCTTTTGGAGTGGCACCGGCCGGAACGTGCAAATGGATAAAATGCTCGTCAAAAAAGCCGTTTTTCTTTTTCTCCTTTAACATGTGAGCACGGATAAAGGAATAGGCAATCTCGGATGACTCCTGCATTACGTTACCCAGTTGCCCTGTTTGCTTTAACCCCGGGTTTTTGGCCTTAATTGCATTGGCTTCTATGTATAGAGTGGCACCGCCCAAAGCCGTCCATGCCAGTCCAAGAGCTACTCCCGGTATGGCATTCTGATAAAGCTCCTCGGTTGAATACAAAGGTTTTCCAAGAAAATCCTTTAGGTTTTTCTTGCTGATATTCACCTTTTTTTGGCCTTTTTCGGACTGTATCAGGATGGATTTGCGCATGATTTTTTTCACCTGGTTTTCCACCCCTCTTACACCGGCCTCCCTGGCATAGCCGTCAATCAGCTCCTTCAATGCCGCATCGGTAATGTTCACTTCACTGGCTTTTAACCCGTGTTCCTTTCGCTGACGCGGAATAAGGTAACGCTTGGCTATTTCCATTTTCTCGCTAAGGATATAGCCAGGCAACTTGATGACCTCCATGCGGTCCAGCAAAGCGCGGGGTATGGTATCCAGCTGATTGGCCGTGGTAACGAACAAAATATTCGACAGATCATAGCGCACATCCAGGTAATGATCCAGAAAGTCCTTATTTTGCTCCGGATCCAAAACTTCCAGCAGGGCCGCGGCAGGATCGCCCTGGTAGCTGACCCCGATTTTGTCGATCTCATCGAGCATGATCACCGGGTTTGAAGTACCGGTGCGTTTCAGGCTTTGGATGAGCTTGCCGGGCATGGCTCCAATATAGGTTCGGCGATGGCCCTTGATCTCTGCTTCGTCGCGCATCCCTCCTACAGAAAAGCGGTAAAATTTTCGCCCAAGTGCATCGGCAATGGACCTTCCCACGGAAGTTTTTCCTACCCCCGGAGGTCCTACAAGACAAATAATGGAGCCCGATACCTTACCACGCTTAACAATGGTTCCGATAAATTCCAATATTCGCTGTTTTACATCCTCAAGTCCGTAATGGTCTTCATCGAGAATCTTACGGGCCCGGCTCAGCTCATGGTTTTCTTCGGTATAAATACCCCAGGGCAGATCTGTCAGCCAGGTGAGATATGCCCTGGCCACCTGGTATTCCGCCGAACCGCTTTCAAGGGTCTTGAGTTTTTCCAGTTCCTCCTTAACCACTTTGGAAACTTCCGGGGGCAACACCAGGTTTTTTATTTTTTTCTGTATGTTCTCTATTTCGGTGGATTTATCATCTTTTTCCAGCCCGAGTTCTTTTTTGATGACCTTTAGTTGTTCTCTCAGGAAAAACTCCCTTTGTTGCTTTGAAACCTTTTCCTCTATCTGCTTTTGAATATCCTGCTGCAACTGGCTTACTTCTATCTCCTCCTTTAGCAGCAGGAGCAATTTTTCACTGCGCTGAAAAAGGTCGGTTACTTCAAGCAGTTCCTGCAGTTTATGGCCATCGGCGGTAAGAAATGAGGCCACCAGGTCCATCAGCAAACCCGGCTTATCCAATCCCACCTGGGAAAGGGCCAGGCGCATTTGTTCCTGAAACATGGGATTGAGCTGAATGAGCTCTTTTACCGAATTGATTACCGCCAGGGTATATGCTTTCAATTCATCGGAAGGAGCCTTCTTTTCCTCATATTCGTAGTTTACCTCCCAATAGGGAATTCTGTCTTTGCGTATTTTTTTCACATAATGAAAGCGGGTTAGCGCCTGTGCAAAGAAATTGATACTTTCCTCCGACTTATTCCCAACCTTTACGATCTTCAGCAGGGTCCCGGTGCGGTACAACCTTGACTCCAGGAATTCCTGTTCATTTTCCTCCTCAATAAGTGATACTCCGATAAAGCCCTTGTTATTTTCCAGGGCATGTTCCACATATTTTACCAGTTCTTTATTGGCAAAAGCAAGCGGAAGGGTCAGTCCCGGGAAAACCGGACGATTCTCCAAAGGCAACACGGGAATACTATCCGGGTATATTTCGGATACCAAAACCAGTCCGGGGTTTTGAGGATTACTGGGGTCTTGGGGACCAGCAGGCCCGCCGGTATTCTGATTATTCTGATTTGTCATAATATATTTCCTTATTTTCTTTACAATCCCGAGGGAACTAATTACATGAATTTTTTCACATGTGTTTTCAGCTCCTTCAGGAATGAGAGTTGATAATGGAAATCAACTGTGATTTGTTTTGCACACCCGATTGCCTCCATAACATCTGCCCCTTCCTGAACAAAGCCAGGGTAGGTACTCCTTGTATTTCATACCTTTTGGCTATGCCTGGATTTTTGTCCACATCAATTTTAATAACTTTAACCTTATCTTTTAATTCCCTTGCAACATTCTGGATTATAGGAGCCTGCACCTGGCAAGGCTGGCACCAGTCGGCATAAAAGTCTACCAACACAGGTTTATCAGTATTGATGATTGAATCAAAGTTTCCTCTCATAATTATCTTCTTTTTTTCGGGATAAAATCCCAAACCATATGCCAATTAATGGCTCTATTTTTTTAACGGCTTTTCAAGACTCTGACAATCATAAAACTATGGACTCACCTCATTGGTTTACTAACAAAAGCTTTGAAACCAAAAAGCCAAACTGGCATAAGGAAAGGATTTTTCAGGACATATTGACAGAAAGTAAAAGAAGTCTTTATCTATATCCAAAAAGGATTAAAAACGCCTTTGCCACGAATAAGGTTCAGTAAAGTCAGAATAAGGTAAGAAGCGGCAAAATAAATTGCGCTGATAACGGCAGAATATGCCAGAAGGGCCCCCACAAATCCAAGGATGCGGTTGAGATGAAGGCTGTACTGCTCCGGCTTAAGGTATTGCCACCAGGAGCCGAAGGTTTTACTGAATCCGGAAAATTCCAGACCATGAATGAGCAGATTGTAAACCAGGAAAACCAAAAATATGGTAAGCAGGCCATGCCCGGCATTTTTAATGTCGGAAAGACTAAGGGCCATGTGTGAGGCCACACTCAAAGACAAGTAAAGAAAAACCCAGAAACGGGGCTCCGAAAGGTTTTCCTTTTGAAAAACCCCCGAAATAGCCTGAAGGCTTATTTCCCAGAAACCTGAAACAACAGCCGGGATATTGGCTGCGGCATCAACCGGCCAGTAATCTGTTTCCGAAACAAAAGAAATACCGCTTGCCACTTCAGGAAGCAATAAGAATAAAATGGCCGATAAAACTGCAGCCCCAAAAATTATGGGTCCCACCCCAATAAAAAAATTGCCGGTTTTCTGATAAAGGCTTGATGCATTATACGAATGACGAACGTACCCCAGGGTTCCGTCCCGGGAGTTGAAAGTAAAAAACCTGACCTTACGGATTTTATGGCCAAACAGCAGACAAAACAAAGCATGCCCTGCTTCATGCACCGGCACCCCTATCCAGCCGGTAATTCCTACATCAACCTTATGGCCTGCAGACTTTAAAAAAGATATACGGGTGATGCGGGATAAAAAATTCAATATTATCCCAAAAATCAAAATTAAGCCAAACAACCAGAACAACTGTTGAATGGTATGGAGGAATACCAGGATGAGAAAATCAAAAAAGTTGCCGGCAGAAGTCATCTCCCTGAATATTTTCCTGAAAAGTAAAATAAATTTTCCTTTTGACCTGTTTTTTTCTGGAGAGCTTTTCATTGAAAACCCTGTGTACAGAAAATATTTCAAATTAAATTTGTAAATGCTTGATTTCGGTTTCCAACCTTTTTGCATCAGTTGCCGTCTGTATTAGTAAAGGGCTGGAAAGGACCTTATAAAAGGAATAAGCATCATATAAAACACGAAATTATGATCCCCCGGAAAAATAACCTCCATCTTTCCCTGGGATGCCTGACGGCATTTCTGTTTGTGTTTGCGGCATGCACCAAAGATGAACTTACCCTTCCGACAAGGGTTAGTTTTGAGTTTGTAATCAATGAACACCAATCCTCTGAAGAAACCCAGGGAAACAAAAGCACCAATCAGTCACAGTGGTTCCAACCCGGGAGTTTTAAAGTAGACCAGGGGTTGTTGGTGGTGGAAGCCATTGAATTTGACGGCAGGAGGCAGCAGGGAAAAGAGGTTTTTTTCCGGTCAGACTTTTCAGAGCCTCTGCTGGCCAACCTTGGCGGGCCTTCTGAAAGCAAACAGGTAAATTTTGACATTCCGCAGGGAGAATACAACCGGATTGACATGTATTTTTTTCTGGGCACTGACGACCTGATGCCTCTGGTTCTGGAAGGTACTTTTACCAGACCGGGAAGCCATGGAGAATTCCCGATAAAATTTGAATACCGCTTTCGTGAAGAAATCCAGGTTCGGGCCAGGGCCCGGCACGGTCAGCAGAATATTGTTCTGCAAAAAGACACCCCTGCCAATGCAGAGGTAATTATGGATGCCGAATTCCTGTTCAGGTTTATCAATTTCGGCCTGCTTATGAATGCCGAAACCACCACAATAGGCGGGCAGGAAACCATCCTGATCAATGAAAACATTAACAGCAATATATTTAACATCCTGGCAAACAGGATACCCAACTCCATGGCAGTAGTTTTTGATTAATGTTGAATGAAGGTTGACCTTTTTTCTGAGGAAGAAGTTATTAGCGGGTGTAAAAAAGGCGAACGGCGATACCAGGAAATCCTTTATCGCCGCTTTGCAAGAAAAATGTATGCCCTGTGTCTGAGCTATGCAGGGAACAGAGGGTTTGCACAGGATATTTTGCAGGAAGCGTTTATCAAAGTCTTTAAAAATATTGCCCAATATCAACAGAAAGGTTCATTGGAAGGCTGGATAAGGAGGATCGTAACCAACACGGCCATTGATATGCTTAGGCAAAACCATAAAATAGAAAGTTATATTGAAGAGGAGCCATTACATACGGAAAATGCTTCAGAAAATGAGGCACTGGACCACCTTGGCAGCGATGAAATACTAGCGCAGGTGGCCCGCCTGCCCGAAGGTGCCAGGGTGATCTTTAACCTTTATGCCATGGAAGGTTACACACATAAAGAGATTGCACAGCGATTAAAAATTTCAACCGGCACCTCCAAGTCTCAGTTTAACCGGGCCAGGCAATTATTGCAGAATTATCTTACAGAAATAAATACATGAGCAATGAACCGCTTTAACCAATGGTACAAATCCAAAATTGAATCCCATCCGGAGGATCCCCCTGAAAAAGTGTGGGATTCCATTCAGGATGAGCTGGATGTGGACCAGGTTTGGCACAGGCTTGAAGCTAATTTGGAGGGCAGGAAAAGGAAAAAAGCCTTGCTCGTTTTCTCAATGGCAGCTTCCCTGGCATTGTTAATTGCCATTGGCAGCATTTTTTATTTCACCCGGGAGCCGCAACCGGAAATTGCCACCCTGGATACCAGCCCACCTGCTGAGCCCGAAACACCCGAGTCCCGAATGCCCGGCCAACCTGCCGACGAAAGCATTGCAAAAAAGCTCCAGCCTATTGAAGGAGTGCTTGCTTTATCAGAAAAAAAACATCCTTCTTCTGAAGAGATCCGGGGGGCTATGGTTGAGTCAACCGGTTTGACCCTGCCCAGTCTGGAAGCCCCGGAGAGTAAAGCAACTGGACCTTTACCGGCAGAAATAATTTCCAGGGATAGCTTTTCAAAAGAAATAGCCCAAAAAACATTGATTGCAGAAATACTGGAGCCGCAGACGAAAAGAAAGGAGTTTTTTATCGGGGCTACAGGACAGCTCGCCAATACATGGATGCTTAACCAAAAAACAATACAGGGACTGAATCCGGAGGAACTAACCCATACCAATCTTTCTTTCGGAAAAAATTTTGGCATACTTGCCGGTACCCGCATCAATGAAAGAATGATCCTGCAAGGGGAGTTTTTCTTCCTCAGCCAGAAAAGACAAAGCTACAATGAATACCTGGGCGGGCAATTCGTTTCATCCAACCTGGAACTGGATTATTCTACCCTGACTCTGCTTTTTAAATACCAAATTGCAGAAAATTCACCCCATTATCTTGCAGGGGGGATTTACGGCAGTTCCTTAAAAAATGCTGTGCAAAAAATCGAAAGTGAGCTCACAGACGTGCGCAATGAATACAACTCGCTGGATTATGGATTGGTTGCGGGCTACGAATACCAATTTCCCATTGCCGGCAACTGGAACCTTGGTGCAGGTTTGTTTTTCCGGTATGGTTTGAAAAATATTTTTTCCGGTAACGAAATGATTCCGGATTACCTGAACCGCACACAGAATGCAGCCTTTAATGCTTCTTTTTCACTAAACTATGCAATTTTTTAAATGCTTTCCAACCCTGAGCTTATGTTGTCCGTCTTTGTTATATAAACCCGAAATATTAAGAACCAAATCTGTTAACCTAAATTTTTTTTTACTATGAGAAACTTAAAGAGATTAACTTTCATTTTGGCAATGATTTCCCTACCTGTAATTTTTTTCGCTGCCTGCGAAAAAGATGATAACGGAAACAAGGGCACCCTAAGGCTGGCCCTGACCGACTCACCCATTGATGCGGATGACGTAACCGGGGTTTTTATCACCTTTACCGAAATACAATACAAAATACAGGGCGACCAATGGGCTTCTTTTGATGAGTTTGACGAGCC
>SLRE01000171.1 GCA_007131125.1 Bacteroidales bacterium
ATAAAAAGCGTTCTTTATTTTGAACCCCTTCTATAAACTCCGTATTAAAAAAAGATTGATGAAAAGGCTTGCTTTGGTCCTCTTTTTCCCTTTTGTTTTGCTTACAGCTTGCGAGAAATCAGATTATCCCTCCTCAGAATGGATTGACTCGGACATCATTATTGAGATGTGGGAAACCCTCGACCCGGATGAGCGCACTTTCCGATTCAAATGCCGCACGGCCAGGATCTATCCCTGTTATAACTTTGGCATCGGAAGGACCTTACAAAAGAGGCCGGGAAGAATTACTATCCTTTTCCAGGGTATTATCCGGCCAGGGCTCTGCCTTACCGCCCTTGGGCCTGCCAGAACCACAGTGGAGCTGGGCAGCCTCGAAACAGGTACCTATGAACTCGACATTCGTGTGGAAAACCGGCAAAGTTTAGGACAGTTGCTGGTATCAGACGAATATTATGAAGTAAATTTTCATAACCGGAACCAGCTGCGCTTTGATTATGACCGCCTTTATAAAGTTCCTGAACACACCATATGGGGAAGGATAGGGTATCATGCTGCCTCCACCCAGCACCTGGCCGAAAGTTTCCTTGACTCCCTGCAATTGGCCGGTGCCTCCGAAAAGGAATTCTCCCATGGGCAGTATGGTTACTTTTTTATTGGAGAGGACGGTGAGGTCAAACCTCCCCAATACCCGGGCACCAGGTTTGTAAAAACATTTATCTTTCATTACCAGGATGATGTTGCAATATTGGAGCAACTGGTAAAAAACTATGGAATTCATTATCACGATTCCCTGAGCATCAGGCTGTATACCGACAAGGGCGAAATATTCAGGAGCTGGACTTACGCAAATTAACAGGCATTTTTTCGCCGGTGTTTTTCCTTTTTTTTTCCGGCTTTCAACTATTTTTTAACTTTACGAAGGCAAAATGTCGGATATGAAAAAGAAAGTATTGGTAAAAAAGGCTTCAGGTGAAAAACAGCCCTTTTCTCCGGAAAAGCTGCACCAGTCGTTGGAACGTTCCGGAGCAACGAAGGAAATGATGGAGAAGGTTGAAAAATCGCTGGAGGATCACCTTTACGATGGGATCACCACCGGTGAGATTTACCGCAAAGCCTTTCAGCTTTTGCGAAAACTGAGGCGGTCTGCGGCAGCCAGGTACAGCCTTAAAAAAGCCATCATGGAATTGGGGCCCACGGGTTATCCGTTTGAGTATTTTTTCGGGGCTTTACTAAGGCAAATGGGTTATGCCGTGCAGGTAGGGCAGGAGGTGCAGGGTCAATGCGTCAAGCACGAGGTGGATGTGATTGCCCGCAACGACCACCAGCAGTTTATGGTAGAGTGTAAGTTTTACAACAGCCCGGGCAAAACCTGCAATGTGCGGGTACCCCTGTATATCCACTCCCGCTTCAACGATATTGAAAAACGATGGCAGTCCGGCCCCAGAAGCGAGAACCTGAGCTTTCACGGCTGGGTGGTCACCAATACCCGCTTTACCACCGATGCCATCGACTATGGCAAATGTGCCGGTTTGCGTATGGTTAGCTGGGATTACCCACGCGACGAGAGCCTCAAAGACATGATTGAGCAGTCAGGCTTGTTTCCAATTACCGCCCTGACCAACCTCACCCGCAAACAAAAACAGGTACTTCTGGAAAAAGAAATTGTTTTGTGCCGGCAACTGCTGCAAAACCCTGAAGAACTCCAGTCCATGGGCCTGAAACCCTCTAAGCTGGAAGCCATTATGGAAGAGGCCCGTGAACTTTGCCGGAAAAAACCAAAAAGGAAAAAGTAGCTCCTTCCCCCGAAGCCCGTCAAATAACCTGTTGCCTTTTTTTCTTAAATTTGCTTTGCTTTGGCCCAACCAGGAAAAAGGGAAGAAGCATGATCTGATAAATTTTTCACTTTATAAAAGGATAAGACTATGAAAATGAAAAGAATGGTTGCTGCTGTGGTTCTTGCCGTTTTGTTAATTACAGGCAAGGGTTTGTCTGGGCAGAATGCCCCCGAACGTGTTGAACCCCCTTTTTGGTGGAAAGGTATGGTGCATAGCGAATTACAGGTGAAAGCCTATGCCCCGGATATTGGAAAAACAAGGGTGAAGGTCGACCGGCCCGATGTTCGTATCAAGGAAGTGGTTGCCGTTGACAGTCCCAATTACCTTTTTGTATACCTGGATATTGAGGAGGCTGCCCCGGGCAAGTTCCGCCTGGATTTTTATAAAGATGAGCGGGTGAAATATACCTACGATTATGAGCTAAGAGAAAGGGAAGCCGGTTCGCGTTACCGCGAAGGGCTCAATGCATCGGATGCTATGTATTTGCTGATGCCCGACCGTTTCGCCAATGGCGATCCCTCCCTTGACACCCAACCCGGTATGCTGGAAGAGGCCGACCGCGACAATCCCTCCGGAAGGCATGGAGGCGACATACCCGGGATCATCAATCACCTTGACCACATATCCGGAATGGGTTTCTCGGCCATATGGCTCAACCCGGTGCTCGAAAATGACCAGCCGCGGTACAGCTACCATGGATATGCGGCTACCGACTATTACAAAATCGACCCCCGTTTTGGTACCAACGAAGACTTTGTTACACTGGTAGGAGAAGCAGAAGAAAAAGGCATTAAAATAGTAAAGGATATTGTGCTGAATCATTGTGGCCATTATCACTGGTGGATGGATGACCTGCCGACAGAGGACTGGGTCCACCAATGGGATGAATTTACCCGCACCACCTATCGCATGACTACCATTGTAGACCCTCACCGGGCCGAAGCCGATTACAAGCGCATGGTTGAAGGGTGGTTCGATACCAACATGCCCGACCTGAACCAGAACAACCGCCTGCTGGCTCGATACCTGAAACAAAACTCAGTTTGGTGGATCGAATACAGCGGCATTCGTGGAATAAGAATGGATACCCAGCCCTATGCCGATCGTTTCTTTATGTCGGATTGGGCCCGTTACGTCATGGACGAATACCCTTATTTTATGATCATCGGTGAGGCCTGGATAGGAATTCCGGCCATGATCAGCTACTACCAGGGAGGAAAAGACAATCACGACGGTTACGACTCCCATTTTCCATCAGTGTTTGACTTTTCTCTTTATGATGCCATTGGAAGGGCTTTTACCGAAGGTGATGGCTGGGGCTCCGGTATGATGCGGCTTTACAATTCTCTGGCACAGGATTTTCTGTATCCCGACCCCTACAACCTTGTGGTGTTTGGCGACAACCACGATACCGACCGCATTTTTACCAGGGTAGGAGAAAATATTGACAAACTGGAAATGGCCCTGACCTTTATTTTTACTACACGGGGAATTCCACAGGTATATACCGGCACAGAGTTGCTGGAGTCGGCCTACGAACATGACGGCCACGGTGAGCTGCGTTCCAACTTCCCCGGAGGCTGGCCCGGTGACCCGGTAAATGCCTTCACCCGCGAAGGCCGCACAGCCGAACAAAACCGTATTACCGACCATATTTCCACCTTGCTGAACTACCGAAGGGATAAATCCGTCCTGCATTACGGATGGCTTATGCAGTTTGTCCCCGAAGACAATGTTTATGTGTATTTCCGGTATGATGAAGAAGATATGGTAATGGTGATCCTCAATAATAACGATCAGGAAAAAGAACTCGAACTGGAACGATTCCGCGAAGCCTGGGGAGGGTATTCTTCTGCCCTGGAGCTTTTTACAGGAGAACGGTTTAACAGCTTCGACACCTGGACCATCCCTGCCAATACCGGAATGGTGCTGGACCTGGAGTAGGGCAACTTTGAATTTTATGGATGAGTCGCAGCCTGTTTTTTCAAGACAGAAAACTCCCAATTAATTTGAAGTATTTAATTGGATGTGTTGGAATGCTGGCTCCATTTTATTGAAATTCAGCTTAAAAGGGATTAGGTAGTTAGGGCAAAAATTGCGATATTTGCCAAAATTTTCCGGGATATGGAAGTGTTTCAAAAAAAGCGTTCACGGAAAACCGGTCTCCCTCCCGGGTCCCTTGTCCATATTGGGGATCAGAAGGTTGAAGACCCCGGCATTTCCATAATACGCTATGGGGCCGATATTCTGGAACAGGAAGATTTTAAAGCCTGGGACTCGCGCCTGGAAGAGCAAATCGGGAAGCATCCGGTTACCTGGATAAACGTCGATGGTTTGCATGATACTGCACTGATGCAACGCATTGGAGAAGTATTTGGCATTCACCCCCTGGTGTTGGAAGACATCGTGAATACTGAGCAAAGGCCCAAATTTGAAGACTTCGAGGTTTTCCTGTTCATGGTCATGAAAATGCATTTCCCGGGCAAAAAACCAGGGGTCTTCCATTCCGAACAGGTTAGCCTGGTTTTGGGAAAGGACTTTGTAATCACCTTCCAGGAAAAACCCGGGGATGTGTTTGACCCGGTGAGGGAACGCATTCGCAAAGGCAAAGGAAGGATCCGTAAAATGGGAGCGGATTACCTGGCTTATGCCTTGTTGGATGTGTTGGTAGACCAGTTCTTTGTAATCCTGGAAGAGATGGCTGAGGCCATTGAAGAAGTGGAGGAAATAGTTCTGAAAAGCCCTGAGCAAGGTGCAGCTCACCGGATTCATCACCTGAAGCGCAATCTGTTGCAAATCAGGAGATCAGTATGGCCTTTGAGGGAGATGGTCAATAACCTGGAAAAAACCGAATCTCCCTTATTGACCAAAACTACCAGGGTGTTTTTAAGAGATGTGTACGACCATACCATACAATTGATTGATAACGTGGAGGTATCCCGGGAGATAACTTCCGGACTGCTTGAGGTTCATTTGTCCAGCCTCAGCAACCGTACCAACCAGGTAATGAAAGTGTTGACCATCGTGGCAACGCTTTTTATTCCTCTTACCTTTGTGGTTGGGGTTTATGGTATGAATTTTGACTATATGCCCGAGCTGCACTGGAAGTGGGGTTACCCCGCAGTTATGCTGCTCATGCTTTTTGCAGTTTCAGGAATGTTATGGTATTTCAGAAAAAAAAGATGGTTGTAGCATAACCCTTGTTTCCTTTAACAAAAAACAGGGAAAACACGTAAAAATACAAGGAACCAATTTACGTTCTTTGTTTATGCAGGGGAAAGAGAGAGCCCTTTGCTTTGAATGAAGGCTATAAAACAGAGATGAGAAAACTTTTATTGGGATTGTCCCTGCTGGCAATTGTTGTTTTGCTGGCTTTTATTTTTCTGGAAATTCCGTATACCATACGTGCCAAAGGAATTGTAAAACCTGTTAAAGAATGGGGTTTATACAAAGGCTCCGATGGTACCCTCGTTAATATGCTGGAAGACCACATTAGCGGAACCCTGAACGAATACAATGTTATGGAGTTTCAGCGTGGCGACATCGTGCAGTTTGTTTTCAATGAGGCTTTACTGCAAAACGAACGGATTGGACGGGGCGATACCATTGCATGGGTTTTATCGAAAGACCTTCAGATGCGTCTGATCGAAAAGCAGGGAGAACTTGCCTACCAGCAATCCCTGCTGAATGTGCTTCGCACTGGAGAAAAACCTGAAGCCGTGCAGCTTGCTTACGACCAGGTGAAGCTTGCCCGGCAGGAGCTGGAAACCCAGGAAAAGATCACCGAAAGAATGGAGCACCTGTTTGAGCAGGATCTGATCTCACCGCAGGAATACGAGCTCGCAGTCAACGACCTGATGGTAAAAAAATATGCCCTGGAAATGGCCGAGTCCAATTACCAAGCGGTACTTGCCGGGGAGAAAAAGGAAGAGATCGGGGCTGTTCTTTCCAGGACAAATGCCCTGGAATATGAGATCCGGCAGATAAAAGAACACATTGCCTCAATGAATATTTTATCCCCCATCAGCGGGGAAGTGATCCGGCAGCGCAACCCGGATACAGAATCCGGTAGGGATGAAGTAATCAGGATTGCCGATTTTTCTTCCTTTGTGGTTTTTGTGCCGGTTGATGCTTTCGAAGAAAGTTATATTAAGCACGGGCAGGAAGTTTCTATCCGCGATAACTCTACCCGCAGCGGATACCTGGGCCATATTGTCGGAATTGACAACAGTGTGCAGCTGATCAATCGCCGGCCCAAGGTTTTTGTGTCGGTGCTTATTGAGGAAAAGGGAGAAGGAAAGCTGTTTCCCAATATGATCGTGGATGCCCGCATTGCGTCCGAACCGGTGCCCCTGCACGAATACCTCCTGAGAATGTCACGGGTGGTTTATCAGAATTAAACGAATATGTTAAGATACGAACGCAAATATTTGGTGCCCAATTACCTGCTGGAAGATCTCCGGAACCGGTTCAAAGGTTTTGTGAGGGATGACCTCTTTGCCTCCGGCAACGGAAATGGTATACGCCAATATACCGTGCGGAGTATCTATTTCGACAGCAGGGACCTCAGCTGCTATCACGAAAAGCATGAGGGCCTGATGAACCGGCGAAAACTCAGGGTAAGGGGATACAATGAGTGTTGCGAGAATGATAATGTGGTTCTGGAAATTAAAAGGAAAATTGGCAACCGGATCAGAAAACACCGGTCCATGCTTGCATACCAAAACCTTGAAATCCTGATGGAAACCGGAGAACTGGACAAATTCATCCTTGAGGGGTTTGGGCAAACCAGGGAAGAAGCAATTGATGGTGCCCGGCGGTTCTTTTTTCATTACAAGCGAAGGCAGTTTATCCCAACCGCATTGGTGGTTTATGAAAGGGAAGCCTATCACGGAAAACTGAATCCCGGAACCAGGGTTACCTTTGACAAAAACATCCGCAGCCGAAGGTATCCCCGGCTCAATGAGTTGTATTCAGAACACGACCTGCGGTTTTTATTTAAAAGTCACTTTATTCTCGAAATTAAATATTTTGAAGACAAAATGCCGGGATGGGCAAAATCTATTGTTCATGATTTTAAGCTTCGGAATGAAGCCCTTTCCAAATATGTAATAGGCTTTGACGTGAATAAATCCTATATCCATTATTAATGTTCTACAAGAGATAACATGGTAAACGAATTTGCAGATATTTTTACTTTATCCATTAGCCTGCGCGATGTTGTATTCAATCTTTTGGTAGCTCTTTTTTGCGGTACCATTATCTCCATGCTTTATCGTTTTACCTACAAAGGCCTGAACTATTCGGCCTCCTTTGCCATTTCCATGATCATGCTTACCATGATCACCTCCATTGTTATTATGGTGATCGGTAATAACCTGGCCCGTGCTTTTGGCATGGTGGGCGCCATGTCCATTATCCGCTTCCGGACTGCGGTAAAGGATGCCGTCGACATCATGTTTATCTTCTTTGCGCTTACCATTGGACTGGCTGCCGGGGTTAAGATGTATGCCGTTGCCATTTTCGGGACCCTATTCATCAGTTTGATCTTTCTGATCATCAGCAGAATGGACTTTGGCCTGGCAAAACGCAGGGAGTACCTTTTGCAGGTGCTCCTGGAAGCCGATAACGTTACCGAGGGCCAGATTGATGAGGTGATAAAAAAATACTGCAACCGTTTTAAGCTTGTCAATGTTAAGGCCCTGGGAGAAAGTGAAAATGAACTCATGGAGTTTTCTTACCACGTTTTCCTGAAAAGTGAGGAAAACGGAAACCGCCTGATCCGTGAACTCAAAAAAATGCTGGATGTAAGAAATGTGAACCTTTTCTTCGACGAGAACTAGCCCGTAACACTGGTAT
>SLRE01000072.1 GCA_007131125.1 Bacteroidales bacterium
AGTTAATGAAAACCTTTAAATAGCAGGTAATTTAAGTCCGGGAAACTTTTGGAACTGTAAACTGACTTTATTTGAAAAACACCCATGCCATTTCTTTGCAAAAACAGTCTTTTCTATCCTTTTGCCAAAACAATCAAAATTTGAATTAGAGCATAAACTTCAGCCTGAAATGAATCTCAGGAATATTCTGAGCTGCTGAAAACATGAACTTATACAGGCTCTTTAACTATAATAGCGGCGAATTTTCTCTAGAATTCAGCCTTTAATCCGCCGGGAACATATCATTGATTCGGTTTTGTAGTTCCTGTATTTCTTCTGTAACAGGGAGTTTTCTGTCGAGTACATGCACCAATATGTTTTCATCGGTGATGACGGTGCTGGCGGTACCCGGAAGCAGGCTGATAACCCAGGCAAGAATCAGGGTCTTTTGTGGATTTGGGTCGTGTTCAATGGTAATAAAACCCGGATCTATCGGAACAGTTCGGAAAAATACCCGTCGGGCCACATCCCAGCCACCTCGCAGGGCCATTGTGATAAAATAGGGAAAAAACCGGACCGCTCCCAGGGGACGTAGAACCCATTGCCCGGGTGGAACAGTATACATGCTGATTACTGTGGTAGCAGCCACAAAGAGAATCACAAACCAAATGTCGGTAAGTTTATGCTCCCCCAGCAATATCATCCAGCCTGCCGCGAGTAAAGTAAACCGCAGAAGAAAGCCTTTGATAATAACACTAATTTTCAGGTTTTTTATACCAGTTTTCATCACCTATTTTATTATCTGAGGAAGAAGAACAAAGTTATGAAAAAGATAAAAAATCCGATTCCCACAAACTCCCAGCGTCGCAGTATAGCTTCACCAAAGGCACTGATTTGTGAGGTTCGTTTTTCATCTATTATTCTGTAAAAAATTTCCTCGGGGGTGTGTAACGATTGCATAAATGATTGCAGCAGGGCAATCCCCTTCCGAATTACCTTTGCAACAGGCTCTCCAGCCAGGAGGATAACATGAAGAAAATCTCCCGGCGGCACGAAAGGCTTTTTCGTTGGCCACCAGTTGAAAGTGGCAAACCTAAGGGTAAAAGCCATAAGAATCACCCCAACTGTAACCGGCCACAGCGCATCCCAGTTCGTTAGCCGGTTCAGGAAGAAGGCCAAAATCCCTTTATCTTTTGTAATGTAGTTCATTAAATCTGCAGGCAAAAGCGCAGGGGACATTGTCCACCAACCTCCGGCGAGCAAAAGAAGAATCCAGGGAAGGAAAAAGGCAGGTGCTCCACTTTCAGAAGGTGCCTTAATCTTGTGCAAAAGATGCAGGAACCGACTCAGCAATAAGGTCGTAGTGATAGCAGAAAGTGTCAGCAAAAGCAAAAAGGTTTGTGCCCCCGGCAGGGTTGTTTCACCAAGGAAGGTTTTGACCAGGTATTTGGTCCAAAGCCCACCGGTAAGCGGGGCCCCGGCAATGGCCAGAACTCCGATCCCTAAAACCGTCCACATAAGTATTCTCCAGTAACCACCGACCTTTGCGGGTAGGGCCGTTCCCAAAAACAAAAGGGCCTTGGCTGTACCATGATTATACGCATAAAGAGCAATTGCGGGAAGTATCAACCCGGCCGGGATACCACCATACAACCCAATACCCAGAATTACGGTCATAACCCCCATTTGGCTGATACTCGAATAAGCCAGATTGGTTTTTGGGTCAACCTGAGCCAGACCGATAATCGCTGCACCAATGGCAGCCGCAAAGCCTAAAGATACCATCATCAAACTCAGGGCAGACCATTCTACCAAACCCACCGGAGCAAGATGCATCCAGCCCACCAAACCGGCTTTGATCATAGCTCCGCTAAGCACTGCACTGGCCGGAGCGGGAGCAGCCGGGTGCGCCAATGGGAGCCAGAAATACAAGGGGATGGCCCCAACCTTTACTCCGAAACCAATCAGGCCAAGCAGAAAGATGAACGGGCCGTTGGGGGCTTCCGCCAGGGCGGCTGGGATATCGGTAAGAAGCATACTGCCGGCACTTTGCACAGCGAGATAGAATGCGGTGATAAGAAACAGCTCTCCAATGATCGCCATCACCAGGTAAATCCTGGCCGCCCGGCGGGCAAACGGGGTGCGGCTATGAATGACCAGGCCATAAGAGGCAAAAGTCATCAAGGCAAAGAAGGTGTAAAAGGAGGCTACATCACCGGAGATCAGAAGTCCGAAGTTCCCTGACATTGCAGCACCAAAATAAAAATAGAACTCGCTTCGCCGTTCATCGTCCTTTAGGTATGACCCGGCAAAAAGACCAGAGGCAGCCCATAGCACGCCGGTCAACAGGAGGATAATTCGCCGGGGTGTATCAAGAAAAAAGTGCGATTCCAGTAAAAACCACTGCGCTGTCACCCCGGATACCTCCGCCAGCCCAAGCCAAAGGGCGGGTAAGGTAGCTCCGGCCAGAATAAGTCCGGACCCCCGCCTTCCGGCGGGCAAGGACGCGGCGAGTATCGCGGCCAACAGAGGCAATATTATGGTGAGTAACCAGATCATAAAAGGTAAAGTTTTTCAGCAATTTCGCGGGCAATGGAAAGTGGGCTTCCAGCCATGGCAGCAAACACTCCGGCAGCAAGGGAGAGTATGCCTGTGACAATCACCGGGATTAACAATAAAGCCTGGGTCTCCAAACGGCCTATTTGTCGCAGGGGAGCAGCCTCATGTTCCGGTTCACAAAACCATGCCCGGTATACGATGGGCAGGAAATAAGCTGCGTTCAAAGCGCTGCTTCCAAGGAGAACCAAAACTACCCAGTAGCTTCCCGCTTCTACCGCACCAAGGCCGAGATACCATTTACTGATGAACCCGGCAACCGGGGGCAGGCCAATCATACCAAAAACGGCTATGGTGAAAACCCCCATGGTGAGGGGCATTCGCCGGCCGATTCCGTCCAGCTCGCTGATTTTTTTGTAACCATAGGTTTCTGCAACGTTCCCGGCCGCAAAAAACATGGTAATCTTCATGATACCCTGGTGTACCAGGTGAACAATAGCTCCCGCCGAGCTAAGCACTCCAGTAATGGCCACACCGAGCGAAATATAAGAAAGCTGGCTTACCGTGGAAAATGCCAGTCGTTTTTTAAAGTCATCCTGAAACAAGGCCCGTACTGATCCATAGATTATAGTAAAAGCCGCAAATACCGCCAATGGTGTTAGCAGGTTCAGTTGTTCGGCTACCTCGATGCCATAAACATCGTAAACCAAACGGATAATCCCAAAGGCTCCTGCTTTAACCACGGCTACTGCATGCAAAAGTGCGCTGACCGGGGCCGGGGCAACCATCGATATGGGCAACCAGCCATGAAGAGGAAAGATTGCTGCTTTTACCGCCAGGCCTGTCAACATAAGGAAAAATATAATGGTCAATTGGGTGGGGTTTACCGAAGCCAGGCTTGCGATTACTTCAGTCTGCCCGAAGGAAATTGGCCCTGCAACCACAAACAAAGCAACCACACCCAAAAACAAAATCGTACCCCCGCCAATGGTATACCACAGATAGGTTCTGCCTGCATTCACGGCCTTATCAGTCCCTGAATGAACAACCAGCGGATAGGTTGACAATGTGAGAAACTCATAAAATATGAAAAAGGTAATCACATTTCCTGACAGAGCAATACCGGTAGCGGCTGTTACACAGAAGCTGAAAAAAGCAAAAAATCGCCTCCGGTGCTTTCCGCCTTCCAGATACCCTATGGCATAAAGCGTGGTAACCAGCCAAAGTACCGAGGAGAGGGAGGCGAAGAAGAGACCCAGTTGATCCACCCGGAGAACAAAGGCCAGGTCGGGAGCCAGAGGGAGGATAAAACCATACTCCTCACCCCGCAAATAACCGGCAAAAACCCATGCGATCAAGCCAACTTTGGCAACTGCCCCAAAGAGGTTCAGAAAGGTACGCAGTGCAGACTGATCTTCACGCAACATCAAAATCAATGTGCCGGGCAACAGGGAACTGAAGATAATCAATAAGGGCAGAAAGCTAGTCGTTTCCATAGACACCTCCTTCCACTATTGATTCGATACCAGAGCCAAATATCTGGCTGCTTTCCAGAAACTGTATCAGACTTTCTGCCGGCAGAATGATCAGAAATGAACCCAGCGCCAGCAACAGGGCAAAAACCTGCAGCCTAAAGGGGACCGGGCGCAGGGGTTCCTTTTTACGGGCAGGTGCAAAAGCCAAACGCATAAGCATGAAGACATAGCTTGCGGTCAGCAGACTACCCCCCAGTACCGCAGGAGCCCACCACCATTGGCCGCTGAGGAAAATCCCCTGTAAAAGATTCCATTTCGCCATAAAGCCTCCACTCGGAGGAAGCCCGATCAAACTGACTCCGGCGAGGCCTATCGCCATGACGGTCATGGGCATCCGTGCCGCCAGGTCCCGAAAGGACTCTATGCGGTCGTGCCCCATAGCCATAATAATGATACCCGCAGAAAGGAAAAAGGAGGCTTTGGCAAAGGCATGGGCTATGACCTGATATACTCCGGCGGTCCAGGCCGGAGAAAGCCAGTCAGCTGAATCAGCCGTCACTCCCGGGGCCAGAACCAGCAGGGGGAAAACCAAAAGTAAATACCCCAGTTGTGCAACACTTGAGTGGGCTACAATCAACTTTAAGCTGGTCTGCATGAAAGCCTGCCATGATCCCCAGATAACCGCCACTGCTCCGGCTACTCCAATGAGTTGTCCCGCGGCAAAAGTAAGGGAGACTCCAAAGACTTCCGTCCACAAGCGAAGCAAAATGTAAAAGGCTCCCTTTACCACCAAAGCCGAAAGAAGCGCACTCACTGGAGCAGGGGCAGAGGAGTGTGCCGGTGGGAGCCAGAAGTGAAAAGGGAAACCGGCCATTTTAATCATTAAGCCAGGGGTGATGACCAGCAGTGCAAATGTGGTTGTCGGGCCGGGTTCCAACACCTGCCCAAGAAGGGCAAGGTCAAGGGTCCCCGTACTTCCGTAAATAAGGGCTACCCCAAAAAGATAGGCCATTGAACCGGTAATCGCCGCCAACAGATAGCGTAATCCGGCGAAAAGAGCAGCTTTTTTTCCGGATAGCACAGCCAGGGCCACCGCACAAATGCCGATTACCTCAATGGTAACAAAAAGGTTAAACAAGTCGTTGGAGAGAAAAAGCCCGTTCAGTCCCGCCCAAAGAAAAAGCCACAAAGGCCAGAATAGCGGGAACCCCTCACTGCTATCTTCCTGGGCACGGAAATATCCCCGGGCATACAGGCTGATAAAAACCCCAACCAGGGCCGTCATCCCGATAAATACTGCCGCCAGGGAATCCATTCTAAGCAGGATTCCCAAAGGGGGTTCCCATCCTCCAAGAATATGGATAACCGTACCCTGCTGTGTTACCTCAACAAAAGCGACTATGGCCAATAATGCGGTGAGGAAACTTCCAATCAGGCCAACCACGGCTTTCCCCTTTGAGCTGAAAAAGAGGCTCAGTGTCGCCAGTAAAAACGGCAAACCTACCAAAAGGGCTGGAAATGGTGATGTTGGCAGATCGGTCATTGGTCCTTAGTAAAAGATTCTTCTCCGGTAAGCTGGTAAATACGACGGGCCAAAGCAAGGGCAAAAGCAGCGGAAGCCACTGCTACCACAATGCCGGTTATCACCATGGCATGGGGTACCGGGTCAGCAAAATTGAGGGCATCTCGTTCGGCAAAACTGACGAAACACAGAAAGACCCCTCCACCCATTATTATGGTGGCAATGATTTTTTTTATAAAATGCCTCGCAATAAAAATTCCGCCTATCCCAATGACAAACAGAACCGCGGATGTTAAACTGTAAATCTTATACGCTTCCATACTTCATGTTCAAGTGGTCGATTCGGTTTGGTTCGGGTCTTCTTTCATTAGATTTACATTGGCAAATATAGCAGTCAGGGCTGCAGCAATGCTTACTGCCGCCAGGGTTTCTACAATCAAAATCATGATTCCGGAATAAGCGGGTGGGTATTCAAACAGAGCGTTTCCTGTGGCCATTAGAAGAAAACCCAGCAAGAGGAAGAACCCAAGTCCCATGGTCAGGATAAGCTGAAGCAGCCAGCGGGGCATTACTGAGAAAACCGGCCTGCCTCCCAGGTGAAGCAGTATTCCGATTGCGCCCCATAAAACCGCAGCCTGAAAAGCTCCCCCGGGCCCGGATTTTCCAAAGTATAAAAGGAAGGCTCCAAACAGGAACAATACCGGTGTGAAAAACAAAATCACCTGCCTAAGCAGGGGGTCTTGTGCAGCTGTAAAGGGCCTGCTGTAAAGCCTTATTCCTCCGACCACAAAAATGGCCAAAAGCCCCATGAGTATCACCCCAATCTCCAACCAGGTGTCATAAGCGCGGAAATTAAGTAAGACTGCCGTAACAGGGTGCTCAACCCCCGATTCCGGAAGGAAAGCCTCGGAGGCTGCCGTCAGCCCTCCGCCCTCCGGAGTTTTCCAAATCGCTTCCAGCGAAATAAGCAGGAATAGCCCCAATCCAAATCCAAGTGCCAGCCTGGGCAGAAATGGGGGTTTATTGTCATCCTTTCCGGGAGGATTTTGACCGGTTTCAGGATTTTTCTGTTTTTGGGAAAAGGTGGGAGAAAAGTCCCGTAAAGCATCAAGTAACAAAACTCCCAGAAACCCGGCTGCAATAGCCGCTTCGGCAATGGCTACATCCACAGCTCCCAGGCGGATCCATGCAAGCGCCAGTGCCAGCCCGAAGGCAAAGAAAAGAAATACGGTCTGGGTAAGTCTTTGTGCCATCAGGCACTGTAAAGCCAGGTAAATCGCAAGGATGGCGAGTATGCCGTCAATTAAAACACTCATCCTCCCTCCTTTCTGTTCCCGGATTGGTCTTGTTCTTTCTGGAAACGGGCGATAAGGTAGCAGGAGGTGGAACTGGCCAGGAGGGTGAAAAACCAGATAAAGAAAATTTTAAGTGCTGCCAGGGGGGATGCGATATGCAACGCCATACCGGCAGCAATAAAGCCCAGGCCTAAATTGTCGGCTTTGGTCAGGGCATGAAGACGGGAAAATATATCCGGGAAACGAAGCACCCCGAGGGTTCCCGCAAGAAAAAAGAAACAACCCACCAACAAAAGTATAACAGTAATTACCTCTTTTATCGTCATGGGGTATCACCCTCCTTTTTTTTCCAGACTTTGAACAAACAAATTACCAGTATAATCGCCAGCACATTGAAGGTAATGGCAACATTCAGCAAGGTAAGCTCCTTTAAGTAACCCGCCAGAACCAATAATATGGCCATTCCCGTAGTACCGAAAAGCTGGGTGGTAAGCAAGCGGTCTGCGACCGTTGGTCCCCTCCAAACACGAAACAGCCCTAAGGCTATATTGAGTAAGAGAAAGACAGTGACAATAATAAAAATAACATCCATATTAAATAGGTTGCGGTAAATATTTTGTTAGAACTATTCTGCCACTGCAAATTTTTTTAGAATTTGCCAACAGGAATCCAATTCATGATTTTTTATTCCCGGAAACCGAGCTGGCATGAACGGTTTTTCAGGGCCGGCCCCGCCTTACGCCGGTCGCAATTACCAACAATTACTCAAAATAATTGTTCAAGGTGCAATGTAATCCTCAGCAACAGAATTTACGGGAAAAGCTTAAGCCATCAAATAATGAAATTCCGAAATCCCCGCCAAACG
>SLRE01000041.1 GCA_007131125.1 Bacteroidales bacterium
CATCGGCAATGCTTTGTATGAGGGTGTTGGTGCTGTTAAAATGCACGATCATGCCGAACCCTGTAATGACCAGGGCCAGTATGGATAATAAGGTATAGGAAGACAGGGCAAATATAGCCAGACCCATGGCGAACATCATAGAGGTTCGGAAGGTAATGGCCGGAATGGTTTTTACATCCTGCCGGGCGGCAAGGAAAAAGGCCCCGGTAAGGGCGCCAGCCCCGAGAGCGCCGGTAAGGATGCCAAGCATCTGGGAGTCTCCCTCAAGTATTTCAGCTGCAAACAGGGGCATCAGGGCCTGAAAGGGCAATCCAAAAAAACTGCTCAGGGCCACCAGGGTGATCAGGTACCTGATGGATTTGCAGTTCCAGGCATAACTGATCCCTTCCCGGAGCTGGGAAAGCAGGGAGCCAAAGCGGCGTTGGGCCCTTTTACGCTCGATGCGCATGGCCAGCAGCCCGAAAATGACCGCAAGAAAACTCACCCCGTTGATAAAAAAGCACCAGCCTTCTCCCACCAAAGCAATCAAAACGCCCCCAATCGGGGGTCCAACAAAACGTGCCAGGTTGTAAAGGGAAGAATTCAGGGCTATGGCATTGGAAAGGTCTTCCCGCCGGGTGATGATATCCGGTACGAAAGACTGCCTGAAAGGAGTATCAAACCCTAAAATGACCCCGTTGACAAGGGCAAGGCCGATGATCATGCCCACGGTGATCAGGCCGGTCAGGGTAAGCCAGGCCAGAACAAATGCCACCAGCATGGATAGCACCTGGGTGAGGATGATGATCTTTCGGCGGTTCCAGCGGTCGGCCAGCACCCCTGCAAAAGGGGTGATGAACAGGGAAGGGATTTGCAGGGCAAAGGCAATGGTGCCCAAAAGCAGTGCCGAACCCGTTAGGCGGTAAACCAGCCAGCCCATGGCAATATTCTGCACCCATAAACCGATCAGGGAAATGCTTTGCCCGAAATAGTAATACCGGTAGTTGCGGTACTTTAACGCCCGGAAAATCTGGCGAAAGGTATTGAACTTAACCGGAATACCACGGAAGGGGATCATTAAAAGGCAGTGTTTTCGGTTTGAGCAAAGTTACTAAAAACAGGCAAGACCCGGGTTTCTTCTGCAGAAACACCTTTACCTTACAGCCTTCCTTTGTGTTTTTACAACTACTCCCTGTTCGCTTTATGTGAAATCCGGGAAAACGAAAAGACACACCCGTTCAGCAATGTGGATATTTCAAGGAATGAACGGGGAGTTTAAAATAACTTTCAGGAAAATTAAAAGTCAAGACTGATTCCTGCGATCACCATTCTTGGCATTCCAAGGCGGATACCCTGTGGCCTGCGGGTTACCATATACCGCTCATTGGTAAGGTTTTTTACGGATACCCGGAAGGTGGCGTTCAGGTTTTCCACGAAATAAGAAACACAGCCATTGAATACGGTATAGGCTGGTATCAGACCGACGCGACCGTTGTTGTGCGGTTCAACCGTATTTAGAATGTCAGTGTATTGCTCTTCAATGTGGCTGAGGGAAAAGCGGGTCATCCATCCGCTTTGGTGTTCAAAAACAACGGCAGATTGTATGGTCCATTCCGGGGAATAAGGCGTTTTGTTTCCTTTGATATTTATTTTGTCATCTCCGGAGCCAATAAAGCGGTCATTTCCAAATCGTGCATCCACAAAGGTTATTCCTGCATCCAAGGTAATGGTATATGCTGAACCTCCCCACCATTTCGATATTTCACTTATCAGGGCCATTTCCGCTCCTCTGTGCCAGGTACGACCTCCGTTAACCAGGCCTGAACCGGCTCCACCTGATGATTCTGAGACCGGGATAACCTGGTTTGAAAAATCCATGTAAAACCCTGTTAACTCCCAGGAAATCCCAATCGGGGTTTTCTGCCGAATACCCAGTTCCGTATTCCAGCTTTTTTCTGCATCTAAATGATACACCAATCCGTTATTTGAAACTGCATCCTTAACCCTTGGAGGGGCGAATCCCCGGTGAACACCTCCGAAAACAGTGGTCGCACTCCCTGCCAGGAGGTTAAACCCGGCTCCCGGAATAAACTGGGTAACAGAACTGCCTGCAACCAAAAGTGTATCCCTTACCTTGGTTTCGTTATTGATTGTAAACCGTCTCCTTCTGATGTCGCGCTCGTATTCGAAATGCTCCAGCCTCAGCCCCAAAGTAAAAGAAACCCTTTCGGATAGTTTCACCCGGTTGTGCAGGTAAGAACTTGTGCCCACGCCGGTACGAATTTCGTCGTTGAGTAAATTGCCCGAAGAAGCGTTGGCGTGGGTTCCGTTGATGCGCTGTTCAAAAGCTCTTTCGTAATGAAAGCGTCCGCCAGCGGTAAATTCATTTTTTAGCCCGGCTGTCGAAAAGTTTGCCTGCAATCGGGTTTCAGCCCCGGCTACTTCAAATTGTCTGTTACGATTGCCCGTGGAGTTTTGCATGTATATCGCCCCGCCCGGAATGCTAATATCTCCCCAAACCACACCTGTGGCATTGCCGGGGGGAGGATTCGGGCTACCTTTTTCATTTAATGTGTTGTAGGAATAATCCTGGCGCTGCCAGTTTCGGGTGGTGGTATAGCCATAAGCAGTGGTGGTGAGCCTGGTGTTGTTTGTGAAAAAATAATTATGGATCAGTCCTGCGGAATACCTTCGAATGAGCAGCTGGTCATATGGCGCCACCCGGGTTAAGTCAAACTCACCACCGGCATCAAACATAGGCTGCGTAATGCCAAGGTAGGTAGAGTTAGAAGATTCGTCATAAAAACCCAACTTTAGTGCAAGGTTTGAATTTTTACCAGATTGTAGCCTGAGTTTTGTTGAAAGATCATTGATGTTGAAGCTGCTTATTCCTACGCTATCGGCTTGCTTTCTCAAATAGGTAACCTGGTAGCCTGCTTTTTCGGAAGAATTTCCGTAAGAAAACAAGCCTGTGAAATATCCGCCCCTGGAGCCTCTTATGCTGGCACTTCCAGAGGGTTCAAGGGGAGGATTGGCAGTGATATAATTTATTACACCCCCGATGGTCTGGGGTCCGTAAAGGATGGAACCGCTTCCCTTCAGAATCTCAACCCCCTCCATGCGTTCCATGGCAGGGGTGTAATACATTTCCGGTTCCCCATAAGGAGATAGAGCTACAGGTATGCCATCCTCCAGGATTAAAACCGAGCGGCTGCGGTCAGGGTCCAGCCCCCGTATACCCACGTTGGCGCGCATTCCCAAACCTTCTTCATCCACCACATGCACGCCGGGCGATCTCCTTAACACTTCATTTCCGCTGACCGGGCTGATTTGCCGTATATCTTTACCATCAATATAAGTTAAGGAACCGGGCACCGTTTCAAAAACCCCTTTTCTTTGGGCAATAACATTGATCTGAGGCATACTGTAAGACTTGCCTGGTAAGACCAGGGTTATCTCACTGGCTTCTCCTGCTTTAATGACGATATCATGACGGTTGTCTTCATGTCCGACCATGCTGGCTCCCACAACATATGCTCCTGGAGGGACATCTTTTATCATAAACTCCCCGTTTTCGCCGGTTGCGGCCCCATGTCTTGTTCCAACAAGACCAACATTGACATTAAACAAAGGGTTTTTTTGGTCATCAACGACAATACCTTTCAGAACTCCTTTCCCGGAAGGGGATTGAAGATTTGTGGCCATTGAGGGTGAGGAACCCAAAATTACCGCAATTAAAAAAATGCCATAACACCTGCAATACAAAGATGTAACCGATAAAAAAGTTCTTTTAACAAGGCCGAAAACCTTTTTTATTAGCTGGTTAATAGTTTTCATTCAAAAGGGGTTTAAAAATTGGGAAAAACCAGGAATCTCAGTTTTATTCAAGGCACAAAAATAGGTTGAGGTCCAGGCAAAAAAAATCCCCATAAAAGGGGAATTATAAACAGACAGGCTGTCTCCACCTTAATAAACTCTTATGAAACATTGGTTATTAGCGACCAGAGCAGGAAAAGACAAGTTGGCAGGCATCCCCCGAAAAGGGGATTATTCCAGCTCATCAATACCCAGGATTCCGTTAAGAATGGCATACACGGTTAAGCCTGCTATGCTTTTAATATTCAACTTCCTGATGATGTTTTTTCTGTGAGAGATTACAGTGTGGGTACTAATGAAAAGTTTTCCGGAGACTTCTTTGTTGCTGTGACCTTTTACCAGCAGCTTCAGCACAGCAATTTCCCGGGGGGTTAAGCGGTTGTCGGGATTGGTTTTTCCCCGGGTCTCCTTTTTTACCAAAGCATTCAGTTTTTTGATGATCCTTGGGCGGGAATCATTGATGGGGAAAACCTCATCAAAGGCATCCATCAATGCTTCATCATGAAAACTGTAGATGATGGCGGCCAGCTTTGGAGTATGGCCGGTTCCGTTTACTAACTGTGTGCGGTACTGCCCGTCAATCATTGATGGGTTAATAAAAAGCACATCCGGCTGATAACGGCTGACCATTTCCATCATATTGGCTGCACATGATAACTCCCGGATCCTGTCAAAAAGGCCGCTCCCCTGCAAGATATCAACCATGCCTTTACGGATGATCTCAGAATTCTCAACTATGATAACACTGGCAGCCATTTTTTTATTTCTTTTTTAGGATGTCCTTTTCAATTTCCTGAACTATAGGGATCAACACTTTGTCTTCAAGACGCGCATGGTTGATCAGGTCCTGCTCCAGGTCAAAAAGTTCATTCAGAATGTCAATGCGCAGATAACGGTCATTGGAAGGAGGAAAATATTTAATTAGTAGGTTTTTAAGGTCAGAAAGTTTTTCTTCAATATTGTCATGCCTTTCATCAAATTCAAGTATGGTATATTCCTGAAAGTTGCTTTCGGGGTTTTCCTCCTGGAGCAACAGCTTTTTAATATAAGGGAATGCCACCTTCTCTTCGTATTCAATATGTTCGAGAACTTCCCTGATGTATTCATTAAAGAAGGTTTGAAGCTGGATTTTGGCCGGGTGGTTCAAAACCTTAAGAAACTGTTCTACCAAAGAACAAAGACGGGGAATTTTTTCCCCAATATAGTATTCGTGGGCATTGGCAAGGTAAAGCAGAAGCAATTCAACGTCCACGCTTTTGAGCTTTTTGTTTGGAAAGTAATGCGGATTAAGGAAAATGTTGACCATTAACAAAAAAAAGTCCGGGTCAATGGATCTTTCCCTGCAAATTTCTTTTATGGTTTTGTCCCCGAAACCCAGGTCAATGCCAAAACGAGGCATCAACTGCATGGCCCGCTGATCTGCCATAATAATGTCTGCCATTTTCATGGAGGCGGATACTACGATGTCTTTCATAAGAAAGGAATGAATTTTTTGCAAAGATAGTAAAAAGCAAAAAGGTAGTGAAATACCCAAAAGTAATAGCTTTCCTGACCTTTGTGCAGGGAAGTAAAAGAATTACCGGAGAAAAGGCAAAAAACCCCGAAAAAATAATTTTTTGGCCAGATTTACTCCGACCTTAGGGATTTAACCGGATTCGCCCTTGCTGTAAGCCAGGCCTGCAGGCTGATGGTGGCTGAGCTTAAAACCAGGGTGATGATCCCGGGCAGGATAAACCACATGGGGTTTAAGGGAGCCTGTATGGCAAAATTGTTTTGCCAGCTTTCCATAGCGGTCCAGGCCAGGGGAGTGGCCAAAACAAAGGAGATTCCCACCAGAATGACAGACTCTTTGTTGAAAACCCATAATAAACTTGACAGGGAAGCTCCAAGCACCTGGCGGATGCCGATTTCCTTGACCCTTCTTTCAGCGGAAAAAGAAGCCAGGCCATATACCCCGAGAATGGATATGATAATGGCCAGCAAAGCCCCGGAAGACAGCAATGTAGCAGAGTTTTGTTCCTGCTGGTAAAGGTTTTGTATTCTTTCATCAAGGAAAACAATATCAGGGACATATGCCGGGTCAAAGGAATTCAGCACTCCGGCAATATCTTCCTGTAACTGCCGGTAATCTCCGGGAGTAACCCGCATGTAGATATGAGGGAAACCAGTTTGGGCATAGATCATGACCAGGGGTTCGATAGGCTGGTGAAGGGATTTCAGGTGAAAATCCCTTACCACACCAACCAGAGGGCCCTGCCGGGTAAAAAGGTCCAGTTGCTTATTCACCGGGTTTTTGAAGCCCAGGGCATTCACTGTCGTTTGATTAAGAATAAAAGCACCTTCGGCATCTGCCTCAGACCCGGGGTGAAAATTCCTTCCTTCGGTAAGTTCAATACCCATCACTTCCAGGAAATTGGCATCTATGGTCAAAATATCTGCGGTGACTCCTGATTCTTTTGATGCCCCATATTCGGAAATCAGGTCAACGCGGTTGGATCCCCCGTAAATGAAGTTTGCTCCCGCAGCCCTTTCTATCCTTGCCAAAGACTCCAGCTCGGCATTGACCTCCCGGGTGGACCGCCAGATGCCAGAGGAAACATTGCGCACCAATAGTACCTGCTCCTGTTCAAACCCCAGATCATGTTTCTGCATATAGCGAAGCTGGTTGATGATCACAAACAGGGAACTGATGATAAAAATGGTAATGGCAAACTGGAAAACCACCAGGAATTGTCTGAGCCTTTTGCCCCTGCTTCCTTTAACAGCTTCTCCCTTTAGGATTTTTACAGGATCAAAAGCCGCCATGTAAAATGCCGGGTAAAGTCCGGACAGAAACCCGGTGAGCAGGAACACCGAAAGAATAACGAGAATACCCTGGGGACTAAGTAAAACAGAAGTTTTGAAATCCACCCCAAGGTTCTGGGTAAAAAATCCGGAAAAAATTTCAGTAATGGCAAAAGCCAGCATAAAGGAAATCAGGGTGATGGCCATTGATTCGGTAATGATCTGCCGCATGAGTCCGCCACGGCTGGCACCGGCCACCTTACGCATGCCGATCTCTTTGGAGCGCAGGGTGGATCGGGCAGTGGCAAGATTGATATAATTGATAATGGCCAGGAAAAGGACAAAAACCCCAAGCAGTCCGAATATGACCACATTGCGGAAACTACCGTTGTCCCTCATTTCCCATATCAGGTTGGAGTGCAGATGAATGTCGCCAAGGTTCATCAGTTCATTGGAAACGGTAAACCGGATACCTTCATATACAGGATTTGTTTTGATGTGTTCATCAACAATTTCATCCAGTTTGCTTTCAAGGGCTTTAATATCGGCATCTTCCCGAAGTTTCAGGTAAGTGTAGAAGTTCATTCCGGAAATCTTTATCTGATCGGGAAGGCTTTCGTGGTTGGAAACAGCATTGAAAGACATGTGGGTGTTGGCCGGAAGGTCTTCCATTACACCGGTTATCTGGTAGGTTTCCCCTTGTATGGAGATCATACGGTTGACAGCATCCAGAGGGTCTGCAAACCATCTTTTGGCTGAGGTTTTGTTCAGTACTATGGCGTTGGACTGGTTCAGGGCGGTGGAAGGGTTGCCTGCCAGCAGTTCAAAACCAAACATGGAAAAGAAAGTGGAATCCG
>SLRE01000069.1 GCA_007131125.1 Bacteroidales bacterium
AAAATAATAGTTCCTCCGTTTTTGTGTTAAATACTATATGAACCAGCTTTTTAAACCAGCTATATTTTTTCTTCTTTTTTCGGTTTTTTTTAGTTTTCAAAACTCTGCCGCAGAAAAGGAAATCCCTCTCCTTCATTATGATGAAGCGTTTTCCAGGTATTCCACACCCTGGGTTGATTCTGTTTTTGCTTCCCTTACCCTTGACCAGCGTATTGCCCAGCTTTTAATGGTGAGGGTTCGCACCGACCAAAAGCCTGAGTATTACGAGGAGATGGTTCAAAAAATTCACCAGCACAATATTGGAGGAGTGGCTTTTTTCAGGGGAAGCCCGGTTAAGCAGGCGCAGTTTACCAACCGTTTGCAGCATGTGGCCCAGACCCCTTTGCTGGTTGCCATGGATGCCGAATGGGGACCTTCCATGCGTCTTGACAGCACCATCCAGTTTCCCAGACAAATGACACTGGGAGCCATAGGGGGAGAAAGCCAGATTTATCAAATGGGAATGGAAGTCGGCAGGCAGCTTAAAAGGCTGGGCGTGCATATAAATTTTGCCCCGGTAATAGATGTTAACAATAATCCCAAAAACCCGGTAATCAACTCCAGATCATTTGGGGAATGCCGCTATAATGTTGCACGAAAAGGCATTGCTTACATGCATGGTTTGCAGGATGCCGGCATTATTGCCTGTGCAAAGCATTTCCCGGGTCATGGAGATACCGACCAGGATTCCCATCACACCCTTCCCTATCTCAGGCATTCGTTTGAAGAAGTGGATTCCGTGCATCTTTATCCTTTCAAAAAGCTTTTTGAAAACGGCCTGCATTCGGTAATGGTGGCCCACCTCCAGATACCCTCCCTGGAAAGAGAAAAAGACCTGGCCTCCACCCTTTCCCACAATATCGTTACCAACCTCCTGCAAATTGAAATGGGCTTCAACGGACTTATCATTACCGATGCCCTGGATATGCGCGGAGTCAGCGATTACTTCGAACCGGGAGAACTGGAGTTGAGAGCCCTGATGGCCGGCAATGACATTTTGCTGCTCCCCGAAGATGTGCCTGCAGCCATACAATCCATTAAAACGGCCATTCACGAGGGAATACTTGATGAAGAATTCCTGAATTACAAATGCCGAAAGGTTTTGTATTACAAACAGCTGGCAGGCCTTGAACACCAGGACCCGGTGCAGCTGGATAACCTGGTTAAGGACTTAAACAACAACAGGGCCAATTTATTAAACAAGGAACTGATACAGTCATCCATCACCCTTGTAAAAAATGAGCAAAACCTGGTGCCCATCACCAGGCCGGCCAAACAAAAAATCGCAACCCTTGCCATTGGCGATACCATAGGCAACTCCTTTCAGTCAATGCTGGATAATTACTATCCATTTGACCACTATTTCATTGATAAGCAACATACAATTGATGAATCAAGGAAAATCATTGAAAAAATGATGGGCTATGACCTGGTAATCATTTCTGTGCACGACAACAGCCAGTTTATTACCAGGAATTACGGCCTTAACAAAGAAAGCATCAACCTGATAAAAGACATTGCTTCCGGAAGCCGGGTAATCCTGAGCCTTTTTGCCAACCCTTACAGCCTTTCTTTCTTTGAAAGAGACATTGAAGATGTGGAGGCCATATTGGTTGGCTTTCAGGATGGAGAAATTTACGAAGAATCTGCAGCACAAATAATTTTCGGAGGACTTTCGGCCAAAGGGCGGTTGCCGGTATCGGTATCACCCTATTTCCCGGTTTACAAAGGCTATGGCACCCCGAAAGGCTTCAGGGTGCAGTTTGCAGAACCCGAAGAAGCAGGTATTGACCGGGAAGCTTTAAACCGCATCGACACCATTGCCCTGAAAGGCATCAGTGAAGAAGCTTTTCCCGGTTGCCAGATTGCCATTATCAAAGATGGCAAAGTCATTTACCATAAAGCTTTTGGCTACCACACCTACGAAAAGGAAACTCCTGTAAAGCCAACCGACATTTACGACCTTGCATCGGTAACCAAAATTGCAGCAACAACAGCTGCAGTGATGCGGCTTTCTGATGAATTGCGAATTAATCCCGACCACCACCTGGGCTTTTACCTGCCATGGCTGGAGGGATCGGATAAAGAAAATATTGAATTAAGGCAATTGCTTGCCCACCAGGCAAGGCTCAGGCCCTGGATACCATTCTTCCTGGAAACCCTTAATGAGGGGAAACCTGACGAAAACATCTTTCGAAATAAAAAAATGGATGATTTTACCGTTAAGGTCGCCCGGGAAATGTTCATGAATAAAAATTACCTGGATACCATAAAAGAAAGAATTCTTTCCTCTCCCCTTTTAAACCAAAGCCAATACCGCTACAGCGACCTGGGGTTTATCATGCTTTCCGATATCATTGAAAAGCAGTCGGGAAAAAGCCTGGACTATTTCACAGAAGAGATGTTTTATAAACCCATGGGGTTGGCAACCCTTGGCTTTCGCCCCCTTGAAAGGTTTGACACGGGGCGTATTGTGCCCTCCGAAAACGACACCCTGTTTCGCCGGCAAATTATACAAGGCCATGTAAACGACCCGGCGGCAGCAATGCTTGGAGGGGTTGGCGGACATGCAGGATTGTTTGGGAATGCCCTTGACCTGGCAGTTTTTATGCAAATGTTCTTACAGGAAGGAGAATATGCCGGAATCCGCTACATCAACGCTTCCACCCTGGAAGAATTCACCAGGGTGCAGTTTGCGGGCAACCAGAACCGAAGGGGCCTTGGATTTGACAAACCCAGCATCATCCTCGGTGAAGACGGCCCGGCTTGCAAAAGCGCCTCTCCCCTGAGCTTTGGTCATAGCGGTTTTACCGGAACCTATGCATGGGTGGACCCCCTGGAAAACCTGGTTTACGTGTTTTTGTCAAACCGTACTTTTCCTGACCAAACCAACCGCAAAATTGTTGAAATGAATATCCGGACCAAAATCCATCAGGTGGTATACGATGCCATTTATCAATCAAGGTTGCTGGAAACCATGAAAATCCCCTGATCTCAGTGCTCAGGAACAATTGACAAAATAAACCTTCAAAACAAACATCTTATCGGAAAAATGAACTACAAAAGCATTTTATTCTGGGCCATTGCCGTAATTATCACCCTGGCAAGTGCGGTTTTTCAGCGCATGACAGGGCCCACCCACCCTGTAAGAGGAAGTGTGGAAATTAAAGATGAAAACATTCGCTACAGGCTTATTCGCTCTTTTCCCCGCCCAACGGATGCCCCCATCAGGGTAGAAGTGGAAAACAGGGAAATAAGCGGGTATTTCCGCTATAAGCGCACCCCAAGTTTTGACGAATGGAGCAAGGAACCATTGGTGCGAGAGGAAAATAAACTGGTTGCCTACATCCCCCATCAACCCCCGGCAGGGAAAATAGCTTACCAGATTGTGCTTCAGAAAGGTGAAGAAGAGGTTAAACTTACTGAAGACCCTATTGTGATTAGATTTCGTGGAGATGTTCCCGCATGGGCATTAATCCCTCATGTTATTTTTATGTTTGTGGCCATGTTGCTGAGCACCCGTGCCGGTCTGGCTGCCATTGCCCGCGAAAAAACATTTAAACTGGCACTTTGGACTGTCATTACCTTTGTTCTGGGCGGCCTGGTATTAGGGCCCATTGTTCAAAAGTTCGCTTTTGATGCCTATTGGACAGGCTGGCCCTTTGGAACTGACCTAACCGATAATAAAACCGCAGTGGCTTTTGTTTTCTGGGCCATTGCCCTGTTCAAATCCTGGAAAAACAAATCACATCGCGGATGGGTACTTACTGCTTCCATTGTATTGCTTCTGATTTACCTTATCCCCCACAGCCTTATGGGCTCCGAAATCGACTGGACACAGGAAGGGATGGAAGTAAGCCAATAACAAATTAAAAAAAAGAAAAGAAGAGGTTGCAGTTCATTCTGCAGCCTCTTTTTTTATGAAGATTTTTCCACCCCATGACCAATAAAAATCTGCAAATTAAATTTAAGTTAATTTGGATTAAACAAACATAGCTGAAAAAATTTGCGTAATTTTGATCTTTGAAAAACCCGGTTTCCTTGCCGGGCTGAATCTTCCGAAAAACATATCTTTTTAACCATATGGGATATATTAAGTTTGATAAAAACGAGCTGATTAATCTGGAATATTCCCTCGGCAGAGAGTTGGTTCGTTCCAACCGGGCGGGGTCTTTTTCCTGTACGACCATAATCGGGTGCAACACCCGAAAATATCATGGATTGCTCATTTGCCCCCAGCCCCACCTTGATGACCAGCCCCATGTGCTGCTTTCCAAAGTGGACGAAACCATTATTCAAAGAGAGGCCGAATTTAATATTGGAGTAAATAAATACCCGGGAAGCTATAACCCCAAAGGGCATAAATATGTGCGCAATTTCAGCGCGGATATTATTCCCGCGGTCACTTACAGGGTTGGAGGGGTTGTACTGACCAAGGAAACCATGTTTGTTACCCACGAAGAAAGGGTATTGATTAAATATACCCTTGTGGAAGCCCATTCCCCTACCAAAATCCGTATCAGTCCTTTCCTGGCATTCCGTAACATTCACTCCTTAAGCAAAAAAAATATTTACCTCAACACCAAATACCAGGAAGTGCCCAATGGCATAAAAGTAAAGATGTACGACGGCTATTCGGATTTGTACATACAACTCTCCAAAAAAGGAGGAGAGTATGTTCACGTACCAGATTGGTACAACAATATTGAATACCTGGAAGAAAAGGAAAGGGGCTACGAATACCATGAAGACCTGTATGTTCCCGGTTTTTTTGAAATCGGCATCAGGAAAGGGGAAAGCATTATTTTCTCTGCTTCCACAAGCGAAATCAAGCCTTTGAACCTCAGCCGGCTTTTCAACAAAGAACTTAAAAAGCGTACCCCGAGAGATTCTTTTGAAAACAGCCTGGCCAATGCAGGAGAGCAGTTTTTTTATAAATACCAGGACAAGACCGGTATCATTGCAGGATACCCCTGGTACGGCCGCCTTGGGCGGTTTACCTTCATTGCTCTGCCCGGGCTTTCTCTCGGCATCAATAATCCGGGCATTTGCAAAGAAGTTGTAAACACCATGGTTAAAGAAATGCAGGGTCCCTTTTTCCGGGAAAACGGCAATGGCAACGGCCATTCTTTCGGAGCCGCAGATACGCCTCTTTGGTTTTTCAGGGTGTTGCAGCATTGCGAACTGCAAAATACCAAAAAAGACACCTGGGAGCAGTATGGAAAAACCATGAAACTCATACTGGAATCCTATGCAGCAGGCACTTCCAACGGAATCAAAATGCAGGATAACGGACTCATCTTTATCGATGAAAGCGCTCCTGACCTCACCTGGATGAATGCAAAAACTATGGGCAGGTGCGTTACCCCACGTTATGGATATGTGGTGGAAGTGAATGCCCTCTGGTATAATGCCATTTGCTTTGCCCTTGAGCTGGCCAAAAAATCCGATGAAAAGACTTTTGTCAACAGATGGAAAACCATCCGCGATAAAGTCAAAGAAAACTTTTCAGCCACTTTCTGGAACAAAGAACAGGGTGTTCTGGCAGATTTTGTGACCAGGGAAAAGGCTGACTTTTCCATACGGCCTAACCAGATATTGGCTGCCTCCCTGCCCTATAGCCCCATAGAGGAGCCTGAAAGAAAACTAATCATTGACTGTATTGTCAAAGAACTCCTTACCCCGAGAGGATTGAGAAGCTTATCGCCCAGAGATCCCATGTACAAAGGAAAGTACCATGGCAACCCTGAACAAAGAGAAAGTGCTTTTCACCAAGGAACGGCCTGGCCATGGCTGCTAGAACATTTTGCAGAAGGTTTTCTGAAAATTTACGGGGAGTCAGGCAAGGATTACATTCGCAAACTCTATGATGGATTTCATGATGCCATTACAGAAGGAGCCATAGGCACCCTTTCGGAAATATATGAAGGTGACCCCCCTCACCATGGGGCCGGAGCCATTTCCTTTGCCCCAAGTGTGGCTGCATTGATTCGCATTCATCATATGATAAAGCCTGAAAAGAAAACGAAAAAGAAAATTTAAAAAGAATAACACTGTTTCATGAAAGTATTGATGTTTGGCTGGGAATTTCCACCCCACATTTCGGGAGGATTAGGTACTGCCTGTTACGGGCTTACCAAAGCCCTGGTAAAGGCAGGTGTGGAAATTATTTTTGTGGTTCCCAAAGCATACGGAGATGAGGAGCCGGGCGCGGTCAGCCTGATTAATGCATCCGACATTTCCGTAGATGTGCGCAAAGAAATCTATAAAGAGCATTGGGAGAGGATATCCTTTTTAGAAATAGATTCCACCCTTTTGCCGTATTCTTCTGAAGAAGAGTATTACCGCATGATGGAGCAGCTTGAGAAAGGGCAACGCCCCGAAGAAGTTGAAGTCAGCTCACAGAAATATGAATTCTCAGGGGGGTATGGAAAAAACCTTATGGAGGAAGTCAGACGCTACGCCCTGGTAGCTGCAGCCATAGCCCGGCAGCACGATTATGACCTGATACATGCTCATGACTGGCTCACTTACCTGGCAGGCAAAGAGGCCAAAAAGGTCAGTGGCAAACCCCTGGTCGTACATATGCATGCCACCGAATTCGACCGCTCAGGGGAAAACATCAACCAATCGGTTTTTGATATTGAACGGGAAGGCATGATGGCAGCAGACATGGTGATTGCCGTGAGCAACCTCACCCGCAACATTGTAATCAACCGCCACGGCATTCCGGCAGAAAAAGTGGTTACCGTGCACAATGGAGTAGAACCCGAAGACCTTGAAAAAAACCGGGAATTTACCAAAAACGTGAAAGAGAAGATCGTAACTTTTCTGGGAAGGATCACCTTTCAGAAAGGACCAGAATACTTTATTGAAGCGGCTTACAAGGTTTTGCAGCGAAACCCGGATGTGAGATTTGTAATGGCCGGAAGCGGAGACCTGCTCCCTAAAATGATTCGCAGGGTTGCACAGCTGGGGATCGCCACCCGTTTCCACTTTACCGGATTTCTAAGGGGAGAAGATGTGGACAGGATGTTTGGATTGAGTGATGTTTATGTAATGCCTTCGGTTTCCGAACCTTTTGGCATTTCACCCCTGGAAGCCCTGCGCAGCAATGTGCCGGTAATCATATCCAAACAATCGGGAGTTGCTGAAGTGCTGCAACATGCCATAAAAGTCGATTTCTGGGATATTGATGCCATGGCCGATGCCATTCACGGCATCCTGCAATACAATGCTTTGCCAAAAATGTTCAGAAAATATGGCAAGGATGAAGTTGACAACATCAAGTGGGATCAGGCCGGAATTAAAGTAAGGGAAGTTTATGAAAATACCCTGAAGGCAGTCTGAAGTGTTTTATCGTTCCTTGTTTTTTAAAAATCCAAATCTTTTGAAATGAAGTCAATCTGTTTA
>SLRE01000270.1 GCA_007131125.1 Bacteroidales bacterium
AACAAATTCAACACCTATAAATATCCTGACAATTATGATAACAAACAATTTCATTTTCCGACACAACGGTATTCGCAAAGACGATGAAGGCAAAATGCTGGAAAAAATCGGTTTGAAATCAACCGATGAATTGATTGACCAGACCATTCCGGCATCCATCCGCCTGAAAAAAGAACTGGATCTGCCTGAAGGTCTCAATGAATACGAATATATTGACCACATAAAAAAGATCGCTTCAAAAAATAAAGTTTACAAGTCGTATATCGGAATGGGTTATTACAACACCATTCTGCCGGGTGTTATTCAGCGCAATATCCTTGAAAACCCCGGCTGGTATACTGCTTACACACCCTACCAGGCCGAGATATCTCAGGGAAGGCTGGAAGCACTTTTAAACTTCCAGACTGTGGTTTCCGACCTGACAGGGTTGGAGATTGCCAACGCCTCTTTGCTTGACGAGGCCACTTCGGCAGCAGAAGCCATGATTATGCTGTTTAATTCCCGCAAGCGCGACGCAGTAAAAAAAGGAGTGGTGAAGTTTTTTGTTTCCGGGAAATGCTTCCCGCAGACCATTGACGTGTTGAAAAACCGGGCCACTCCCCTGGGCATTGAGCTGATTTTTGGAGATACCGAAACCGCTGAACTTGACGATGGATTTTTCGGGGCATTGATACAGTACCCTGACGATAAAGGAGAAGTAAAGGATTTCTCTTCCTTTGTTTCCAAAGCCAAAGAATCTGACATTAAAATTGCTGTTGCTGCAGACCTGCTCAGCCTCACCCTGCTGACCCCTCCAGGTGAATGGGGAGCCGATGTGGTGGTGGGTTCTTCCCAGCGTTTTGGCGTACCCATGGGATACGGCGGGCCGCATGCCGCCTTTTTCGCAACAAAGGAAGAGTTTAAGCGCCAGGTTCCCGGCCGCATCATAGGGGTTTCTATCGACAACCAGGGCAACCACGCCTTGCGCATGGCCCTGCAAACCCGGGAGCAGCATATCAAACGGGAAAGGGCCACTTCCAACATTTGTACCGCACAGGCATTGCTTGCTTCAATGGCCGCTATGTATGCCGTTTACCACGGTCCCAAAGGACTCAAAAAAATCGCACGCCACATCAATATCCTTACCGGTGTGCTGGCACAGGAAGTTGAAAAATATGGGTATAAGCAATTGAACAAATATTATTTTGACACCCTGCATATTTCCCTGCCTGACAACGTTTTTGCCAACAGCATCCATCAGCTGGCCGGTGAAAAGCAAATGAATTTCCGGCAGATTGGCGACAAGCATGTGGGCATCAGCATTGACGAAACCACTACCCTGGAAGACATCAATACCATATTGGAAATTTTTGCCAAAGCTGCGGGTGCAGATTTCAAAAAGTTTGTATGCGATCCCAGGGAATGTGAGAAGATTACCACTTTCCCGGAAAAGCTGCATCGCAAGAGCGAATACCTTACCCACTCCTGCTTCAATTCGTATCATTCGGAAACCGAGATGATGCGTTACCTGAAAAAGCTTGAAAACAGGGACCTTGCCCTGAACCGTACCATGATTCCCCTTGGGTCATGCACCATGAAGCTGAATGCGGCTTCGGAATTGTTTGCCCTGAGCTGGCCGGAATTCGGCAGCATACATCCATTTGTTCCCGAAGACCAGGCTACCGGATACCTTGAACTGATCCGGCAGCTGGAGCAGGACCTTTGCGAGATCACCGGTTTTGCAGGGATTTCCTTTATGCCCAATTCCGGCGCATCCGGCGAGTATACCGGCCTGATGACCATTCGGGCTTACCATGAAAGCCGTGGAGAGGGACACCGAAACATAACACTTATTCCCTCATCGGCACATGGCACCAATCCGGCCAGTGCTGTAATGGCAGGTACCAAAGTGGTGGTGGTAAAATGCGATGAGCATGGGAATATTGATGTGGACGACCTTCGTAAAAAGGCGGAAGAACACAAAGATAACCTTGCTGCCATTATGGTAACTTATCCTTCTACCCATGGGGTGTTTGAGGAAGACATCCTGGAAGTAACCAAAATCGTGCATGACAACGGGGGGCAGGTTTATATGGATGGTGCCAACATGAATGCACAGGTAGGTTATACCAATCCTGCCATTTGCGGTGCGGATGTCTGCCACCTTAATCTACATAAAACCTTTGCCATTCCTCATGGAGGAGGTGGCCCGGGGGTCGGCCCCATTGGGGTTGCAGAGCACCTGCTGCCTTTCCTTCCTTCTCACCCCCTGTTTAGAACAGGAGGGGAAAAGGGAATACATGCCGTTTCGGCCGCACCTTTCGGAAGTGCATTTATCCTGACTATCACTTATGGTTACATCAAAATGCTTGGCGCATGGGGACTGAAGGAAGCCACCCGTATTGCCATCCTGAGCACAAATTATATCAAAGCCTCCCTTGAAAAGGACTATAAAGTGCTTTATACCGGCAAAAACGGATGGGCAGCCCATGAGATGATTCTGGACTGCAATCCTTTTAAGCGCAACGTAGGTATCGATGCCATTGATATTGCCAAACGCCTTATGGATTATGGCTTCCATGCTCCAACCGTGGCCTTCCCGGTTCCCGGCACACTAATGGTAGAGCCCACCGAAAGTGAACCGCTAACAGAACTGGATCGCTTTATCGATGCCATGCTTTCCATCAGGAAAGAGATCAGGGAAATTGAAGATGGCAAAGCCGAGCAGAAAAACAATGTGATCAAAAATGCGCCACATACGGCCAGCATGGTCATAAAAGGCGAGTGGAACATGCCTTACAGCCGCGAAAAGGCAGCATTCCCCCTGCCCTGGTTGGAGGAAGCCAAATACTTTACACCGGTTTCCCGTATTGACGATGCTTACGGTGATCGCAACCTGGTTTGCACCTGCGAGCCCATCGAAAGCTACGATCAGCAGTAACCGCACATATGGATACAAAAAAAGAGGCTGCTTGAAGGCAGCCTCTTTTTTTTTGAAAAAATTCCAAAGGTTTATTTTTCTTCCATTGATTTGAAATAAAGGAAGCGCTTGATTTTTTTGGTTGGGGTTTTCTCGAAAGGAACTGTTTGCTCTTCTACCCCACTCAAACGGGAAAACCTGTTAAGATTGGCATTGGCTTTTTCCCTTATCTCATGCAATCTTTCCTTTACCTTTTGCTGTAATTCTTCCTGGAAATTTCTGGCAGTAGTTTTCAGGTGCTGGTATTTTTTTTCAAGCTCCTCATAATTGAGGTGTACTTTGGCAATAAGCTTGCCCCTGATCTCATAAACAAGCGACTCCTGAACATATTGCTGGGAGTTTAACACGGCTTCAATATCTTCGGGATAGATATTTTCTCCACTTGGGCTTAAAATCATATTTTTCAATCGTCCGCGAATGTAAAGGTAACCATCGCTATCCATCATTCCCAGGTCGCCGGTTTTAAACCAGCCGTCGGGGGTAAAAACCTCACGGGTTTGCTCTTCGTCCTTAAAATAACCCTTCATTACGTTGGGACCTTTTGCCAGTATTTCTCCTTCACCGGTATTGGGGTCGGGGTTTTGAATTTTAAGTTGCTGATCGGGGAGGCAAAAGCCTGTAGAACGGTAACGGGTTATTTTTGGGTTGCAACCGGCAAGCAAGGGAGAGGTTTCCGTCAAACCATATCCAATGGCATAGGGAAAACCGGCATCACGAAGAAACAATTCGGCCGGAGCGCTTAATTTGGCCCCTCCGATACCGAAGAAATGCAAATGCCCGCCAAAAGCTTTGTAAATCTTTTTGCCAGCCATTTTGTGCAGAAACTTCCTCATTGTCTTTACCTTCATCAAAGAGCGCATCAGGGCACTTCCGGTAAGTTTGGGCAATACCCTGTTTTGATAAACCTTTTCGATGATCAGCGGAACGGTGAGCATCATGGTCGGTTTTACTTTTTCCATGGCAGGCAGCAACACCGTTGGGGTAGGCAGCTTGTCAAGATAAAAAACCGATGCTCCCCGCATAAAAGGGATGATAAACCCAATGGTACATTCGTAGGTATGGGGTAAAGGCAAAACCGACAACAGGCGGTCGCTGGCATTTACATCCTGAATACCCAGTGTATTGATTGCATTGGACATGATATTGCCGTGACTAAGCATCACACCTTTGGGATTGCCCGTGGTTCCGGATGTGTAAAGAATTGCTGCCAGATCATCCTCCTCAGGTTCATCGGTAATAACCGGCAGGTCTTTATTTTCGGTTTCCCGTTTTACCACTTTTCCCCTTATTTCAAGATCTGCAACGCTGATTTCACTCAAGTCATCCACCAAAAAAGCCGATTTCAGGGTTTGTGGCAAAGGCTGGTGAAGTTTATCGGCCATTTTTTCAGATACAATAATGGCTTTGGCTTCACTATGGGCAAGGATTTTCTCTATTTCGGGATTGCTGAAGTCAACAAGAATCGGCACTACAATAGCACCCATACTGGTAATGGCCAGGTAGGCCACCCCCCAGTTGGGCATGTTCTGACTAAGCAGTGCAACCCGGTCTCCCTTTTGGATCCCTTTTCCGGCAAGCAAGCCCGAAAGGTCTGTGGCAAGTTTGTTAACCTGTCCGTAGGTAAGTGCTTCTCCGTCAACGAAAGAAAGGGCCGGAAGTTCATGGAATGATTCCGTACTGTTTTCCAGTAAACTGCGAAAAGTTAATTTGCTGGGTAAATTCATGTGAAAAAATTAATAGGGCACAAAAGTACCTAAAAATATTTTGTCAATCTCTTAAAAAAATATAAACATTCGTTTAAAGCCTGCAAAGAAATAAAAAATCAATCATACCAACAAATCTTAACAAAAAAAGTTCCAAAAAAAAACGAAGCCAAATTTGCCGGGGGCATTTGGCTTCGTATAAAATTTAAGCTAAAAGCTTTTTAAAGAATATGGTAAGAAACGGCTACTCCTACGGTAACCACCGATGCCATAACCATAAGCTTGATGAGGATGTTGAGGCTGGGACCTGAGGTATCTTTAAAGGGATCACCCACAGTGTCGCCAATAACGGTAGCTTTATGAGCTTCAGAACCTTTTCCTCCGCAATGTCCTTCTTCAATATATTTTTTGGCGTTGTCCCATGCGCCTCCCGCATTGGCCATAAAAATTGCCAGGGCAAAACCGGAAGAGATGGTTCCAAGGAGCAGTCCGGCAATACCGGCCACACCGAACACAATGCCAACAACCACCGGTATCAGCAGCGCAATCAGGGAAGGGACCATCATTTCTTTCTGTGCCCCTTTGGTGGATATGGCCACACAGCGGGCATAATCAGGATCAGCTTTACCTTCCATAATTCCGGGAATGGATTTGAACTGCCTGCGTACTTCCGATACCATTTTTTGTGCTGCACGTCCAACAGCATTCATGGTCATTCCGCTGAAAAGGAATACCGACATCACTCCAAGGAATATACCGACAATAACAATGGGGTTCATCAGGTGGATTTCATAATGATGAACAAAGTCAATAAATTGTGCTTCAATGGCCGGTATTCCATTAATGAGCTCATTGGGTCTGTCAAGGAATTTAACAAACATGATCCTGACTTCTTCAAAATAGGATGCCAGCAATGCCAGGGCTGTCAGGGCAGCACTTCCAATGGCGAAGCCTTTTCCGGTTGCAGCGGTGGTATTGCCAAGGGCATCCAGTGCATCGGTACGTTTGCGCACTTCTGGCCCGAGGCCGCACATCTCGGCATTTCCTCCGGCATTGTCTGCAATGGGTCCGTAAGCATCTGTGGCAAGAGTAATACCAAGGGTGGAAAGCATACCCACAGCAGCAACCCCAACCCCGTAAAGACCGTAATTAAGGTTAACCACATCAAAAGAAAAGCCTGTGGCAAAGGAATAAGCCAAAGTAATGGCCACCACGATAATGCCAAGGGGCACTGCAGCCGAAACAAGGCCTGTGCCAATACCACTGATGATAACGGTTGCAGGCCCGGTTTCACCGGAAATGGCTATTTTCTGGGTAGGCCGGTATGCTGAAGCCGTAAAAAACTCGGTGCTTTGCCCGATACCAATACCTGCAAGCAAGCCGATTACAATGGCACCCCATATTCCAAGATAATTGGGCAGACCTAAAAAATAAAGGACTCCCAAAGAAGCCAATACAATGAGGACAGCGCTGAAGTTTACACCAAAGCCAAGGGAATGCAGCAATTGTTTCTGGGTAGCCCCTTCTTTGGTTCTCACCATAAATACTCCGGCAATAGACAAAAGAGTACCCACGGCGGCGATGATCATGGGAGCCACCACTGCACTCATCTGCACATCCAGGCCGTAATTCATAAAGGCAGCCGAACCTAGAAGGGCGGTAGCAAGAATAGAAGCTGCAAAAGACTCAAAAAGGTCGGCTCCCATCCCGGCAACGTCCCCAACATTATCACCAACATTATCGGCAATGGTAGCCGGATTTCGCGGATCATCCTCGGGAATGCCTGCTTCGATTTTACCCACAAGATCGGCACCAACATCTGCTGCCTTGGTATAAATTCCTCCTCCAACGCGGGCGAACAGGGCCTGGGTGGAAGCCCCCATCCCAAAAGTAAGCATCACGGCGGTAATGGTCATCAGCTTGTAACCATCTCCGGTTTCCGGAATAAAATAATTAAGAATGATAAACCATCCTGAAATGTCAAGCAAAACCAGGCCAACAACCACCAATCCCATAACTGCTCCACTGCGAAAAGCCAGTCGCAGCCCTCCGTCAAGGGAGGTGCGGCAGGCATTGGCAACCCTGGCTGAGGCAAAAGTGGCCGCTTTCATACCAAAAAAACCGGCTAATCCAGAAAACAGACCGCCGGTTATAAAGGCAAAAGGCACCCAGGGGTTCTGGACCCCGAGGCCATAGGCCAGTACAGAAAAAATAACCGTGATCACCAAAAACACCAATATCACGATCTTGTATTGCTGACGCAAATAAGCAGCCGCGCCCTTGCGCACATGATCAGCAATCTTTCTCATCATATCGGTTCCTTCGTCCCGCCGCATCATTTGCTTAAAAAAGTAATAAGCAAACCCAAGCGCCAATAATGAACTTACCGGCACCAACCAGAAAATAACAGGCATAATTCCCTCCTTGAATTGATTAGATTAGACAAATAATGAATTCCTTGCATAAGTAGTGCGACAAAAATAAAAATTAATTTCATTTAACAAACTTGCATTTAATATTTAATTCTGAACAAAATGAAAAAATTTATCAACCGGCCGCAATTAATATGTGACAAACCTTAATTCAGCCATTGAGAAATAAGGCTTACAAAACCATTAGGTTTTATTTC
>SLRE01000319.1 GCA_007131125.1 Bacteroidales bacterium
AAGATGAGAAGTACATGCGCCGGGAATTCAGCTATACTTCCTTCAGCCGGTCTTTCAGTCTGCCTGAAGCAGTAGATGCTGAAAAGATCAAGGCAAACCACAAAGATGGTATATTGACCATCACCATTCCCAAAAGGGAAGAGGCCAAAAGAAAGCCGCCAAAGCAGATCTCTATTTCATAGTTAAATAACTGGGTAAAAAAAAGGGAGCCTATTCTTAAGGCTCCCTTTTTTTTGGGGTTTTCAAATCTGATTTCAGAATTCAAAGGGTTATTTTTCCACAATCTCAAATTCGGTTCTGCGGTTCATTTGACGACCTTCTTCGGTTTCGTTGGAGGCAATGGGCCTTTCAAAACCATAGCCGGCATAGGTGAGCCGCTCTTTGTCAATGCCCCTTTCAACCAAAAAGTCAACTACGGCCCTGGCACGATCCTTTGAGAGGGTCTTGTTAAGACCTGCAGATCCCACATTGTCGGTATGTCCGGAAATCTCAATTTTCAAGGTGGGGTTATCTGCCAGCAATTTATATAAAATACCCAGTTCGGCATAGGATTCGGCTCTGAGGGTAGATTGCCCGGTATCAAAGAATATGTTATTTAACACAATACTTTGACCAATTTCCACTCTTTTCAGGCGGATATCGTTGATGATCTCCCGGTGGGTGCGGGATTCGGTAATGTTGATGTTTTCGGAATGAAACAGGTAATCTTCTGCCTGCACATTGATCCCGTAATTTTTGCCTCCGGGAAGGGAAATGAAATACATCCCGGTTTCACTGCTGGATGTAAATTCGGCCAGCAACACCTCTTCCTCGTTATCATAGAGTTCGATGATCGCCTGAAGGGGTTCGCCGGTTTCTTCGTCCATAATTTTTCCTCTCAACATGGCCATGGGTTGTGCGGGCTGCACCTCATCGTCAAGGAAAATCTCCGGGTTGGGTCTGGCATGCAGGGCAATGGGTTCGTCCCCGGGAGCGTTGATCACCGGTTTTTCCGGCCCCAGGAAAGTTATTTTATAAATATCGCTTCCTCCATAACCTTCGGGGCGGGGAGAGGAAAAGTAGCCGGTTTTTCCATCGGCCGACAAGGAGAAGAACATGTCGTCGGAAGGACTGTTGATTGGGTAACCGAGGTTTACGGGATCGGTCCAGCGGCCGTTTCTGAAAACGGTCTTGAAAATATCAAAGCCGCCCATGGTATTGTGTCCTTTTGAGCTGAAGTAAAGGGTTTTATCATCCGGAGCCAGAAAAACTCCTTCTTCATCGTATTCGGTATTGACTGTAGGACCAAGGTTTACCGGTTCAGACCATCTTCCCCTTTCATTACGGGTCGACATCCAGATGTCTTTGCCACCATAGCCTCCGGAACGGTCGCTTACAAAATACATGGTGTTGCCATCCGATGAAAAAGCGGCACTGGTTTCCCTGTCCCTTGAGTTGATGTTACGGGAAATGTTGCCTGGTCTTGACCAGTTTCCGTTATTTCTTAAGGTGGTTTCATAAAGGTTTCCACCACGGTCGCCCTGGTATATTACCATCAGGGTGCCGTCATTGGAGATGGCCGTGGCAGCAGTATGAGAGCGGCTGTTTACCCTTCCGGGGATTTCACCGATTACCCTCCAGCCCGACCTGGTTTTTTCAGCAACCTTAATGTTTTCAAAATACTTATGGTCCCTGCTGTCGGTGCGTGGCCGCCTTCCAATGGGCCTTCTTGTTGTAAAATACATGGTTTCTCCGCCGGGACCGAGCAGGGGGGCATAGTCATCGTAAGGAGAATTAAGGTGTGCCCCAAGGTTGTCAATGAATACTCTCTCGGGTTTTTCCATCAGGGCTTTCCCGTTATGGCATTCGGCAATGCGCCGGTCAATGGTTTCCCGCTTCTTTATCAACTCCTGCGGAGTAAGCTGTCGGCGATAAAATGAATACTGGGTAATGGCTTCATCAAATTTGTAGTTGAGCTGATAGGCTTTTCCGAGCAGGTAATAAACCTCAAGGGTGGGCACATTCAGTTCAACCGCTTTTTCCAGATATGGAATGGCTTTTTCGTGCTGTATAGTTTCCAGGTAGCAGTCGCCAATCTTAAAATTAAGCCAGGCATTGCTGGGGTTGAACTCATGGGCTTTGAGGTAATACTCAAGGGCTTCCTGTTTTTTTATGCCGCCTTCTTCGTAAAGGCGGTCGCCGTTGCGGATATTCCTGCGGGCTTCTCTCAATCCCGAACGATCGTCAGGGAAATGCGAGCGGTGGAATTCGACGTTTTGTGCTGTGGCAGAAATACTGAAAAAACAGGCCAGCAGCAGGACAATGATTGTTTTTGGATTGAAGTTGCGGGATCTCATGGTTTATTGTGATTTGCTTTCCTGTTCAACATAATCTTTTGCCTGGGTAATGCCGAAATCGTAGGCTTTTTGCCAGTCTTTCATGGCACCCTCGGGGTCACGGGCCATTTCGCGGGCAATGCCCCGGTTAAGATAAGCAGGCCCATAATCTGGATATGAAGCCAGAACCTTATTAAAATCTTCAATGGCTCCTTCATAATCACCGGATTTGTAACGTGCATTGCCCCGGTTGTTTAATGCCTCAATAAATCCGGGCCGGATATCCAGGGCTTTGTTGTAATCCTCAATGGCTTCCTGGTAATTGCCCAGGTGGAAATTCGCAATGCCCCGGTTGGTAATGGCCCGGTAATAGTCGGGCTTTACCCTCAGGGCCGTGGTGAAAAACTCAAAGGCTTCCCGGTGATTTCCCATCTGGCTGCGCAAGCTGCCAATGTTGTTGTAAGTGAAGTACATGCCAGGATCAAGTAAAACCGCTTGCTGGTAATCAGACATGGCCCCCTGAAGGTCCCCGGTTTTCCTTTTGGCACTGCCCCGATCATTGTAGGCATAGGCATGGGCTGCGTTGATATTGATGGTGTTGGTAAAATCCTCAATGGCTTTTTCATATTCTTCCATGGAGAAATAAATTATGCCCCTGAGGTAATAAGCCAGATAAAGGTCCGGATCCATATTGATAGCCCGGTTCAAATCATTCAGGGCTTCCTCGTGGTTTCCTTTTTCATTTTTTGCCTTCCCTCTACCGGCATGAAAAAGCGGGGATTCGGGTTGGATGGCAAGTGCCCGGTCAAAATCCTCAATGGCGCCCTGGAAATCATCCAGTTGTTTTTTGGCCACACCCCGGTTGTAAAAAGCCTGCGCAAAATCAGGGTACAACCCCACGGCTTCATTGAACTTGTGGATCGCTTCTGTGTGTTTGCTTTGGCGGAAAAGTAACACCCCTTCCTTGAAATGCCGCTCAGCCTGTATCACATGCTGGTCGCCAATGCGAATGGTGTCGGACCCGCTTTGGGCAGTCAATCCCCCGGTAAAAAGGATCATCAGAAAAAAGAAAAAAGTCAGATGCTTCATGGAATTATGGTTTTGATTGGTTCACAGGAGTTCATCAAAAATATACCCGATGGGTTTTGGTTGAATATTTCGTCGGCAAATTAAGAAAAATTCCTACACCTTTTTTCCGCAAAAACCCCTAATATGTGAATATTCAATGGGCAATTTACAGGAGGTGATAGTACCCATGCCATGAACTACTGCCAAAGAACTTCCTGCCGTGGCTTCCCGCAGATTTGTTTTTTGATTAACCGCGAGCAGGGAGATTAAGTCCGCTTGTAAGTTCAGCATTGCAAATAATATTATTTTTGTCTGGAAACAGGAATCCCATCTGCATCTCCTGTCGCTGTAAAACCTTGTTTGTTATACAATGGCAATGATCAAAAGCACCACCATTTTACAGTTTCTTTTCAGAAAACCTTACGGTATCCACTCACCTTTTCTGTATGATTATGCTTCCCGCTGCTTATTTAACAAGGAAAAAAATCCTGATTTTGAGGTGATTGAAAAGATCAGGAAAGCATACCTTAAATCCGGGGAAAAATTGACAGTAAAGGATTACGGTCAGGGCAGCCGTCTGGACAGGGCAGGAGGGAAGACCCCGTTTACGGCAGAGAAAAAACTCAACCGTATAGCCTCCCGGTCCCTTCAAAAACCCCGCTATTGCCGGGTGCTTTATCACACTGCAAATTTTTTTCAGGCCCAGACCATCCTTGAGCTCGGAACCTCGCTTGGCATTTCCACCGCTTATCTTGCCAAAGCCTGCCCCAAAGCGAAAGTTTTTACCCTGGAGGGTTGCCCTGAAATTTCCAAGGTTGCCCTGGAAACGTTTAAAAAAGCCGGCACCCCGAATGTGATACAGATAACCGGAGAGTTTGGCAGGGAACTGCCCGGGCTGCTGCAGCAATTGGGCAAAGCCGACCTGGTTTATCTTGACGGGAACCATGGTTACAACCCGGTAATGGATTATTTTTCACTGATCAGCAAACATCTTCATTCCCGGAGCGTTTTTATTGTCGACGATATTCGCTGGTCAAAAGGAATGTGGAAGGCCTGGAAAGCCCTGCAAGAAGTTCCGCAAAAAACCCTGTCAATTGATCTCGGAAAGCTGGGGATTTTGTTTTTTGATCCCAAACTCAGCAGGGAAAACCTGATGATTGGGTTTTAAATAATGCCGGGTATTGAAGAACGATCTGAACTTCAGGTGATCCCGGTCATGATTTTTTCCAGGAGAAATATTTCATCGGAATAATGCAAAAAACTTCCGGGCTGGTTTTTTTGAATTGAAAATATTTACCTTTGTTTGTTGTAAAAATTATCGAGCATGCAAGAAGAATTGATCCGTCTGGAAAAACTTGTCAAGCATTACAGGGTGGGTGCCGAGATCGTCAGGGCCCTGCGGGGAATTGACCTTTCCATTTACCGCAATGAGTACCTGGCCCTGATGGGACCTTCGGGCTCTGGAAAGTCCACCCTGATGAATGTTTTGGGTTGCCTGGATACTCCAACCAGCGGTACCTATATCCTTAACGGGAAGGATGTAAGCAAGCTCGTTGATAATGAGCTGGCCGAGATCCGCAACCGTGAGATTGGCTTTGTTTTTCAAACCTTCAACCTCTTGCCACGCAGCACCGCCCTTGACAATGTGGCCCTGCCTCTGATCTATGACGGACAAAGCAAAACGGATCGCAACAAAAGAGCCCTGGAAGTGCTCAACCAGGTTGGCCTTTCGGACCGCACCCATCACAAACCCAACGAACTCTCAGGCGGGCAGCGGCAAAGGGTAGCCCTTGCAAGGGCCCTTGTCAATCGTCCTTCCATTATCCTGGCCGACGAGCCCACCGGAAACCTGGACTCCAAAACCTCCATTGAGATCATGGGGCTTTTCCAGGAAATTCATGCCGCCGGCAATACCATCATCCTGGTTACCCACGAAGAAGACATCGCCCTGCATGCCCATCGTATCGTAAGACTTATGGACGGGGAAATATCCTCAGATGAAGTAAACAAGGACATACGCAAGGTGGAGCTAAAACTGCAGGAATCCTGACCGGAAAAGATTGTTCTTTCCGGTTTGCATCGCTCAATGAATCTTACAGCTCATCTTCCCGAAATTGGTGAATTAATTGTTGTTTAATGTTTTAGGATGAGATCATGAAAGAATGGAAAATATATACCAAAACCGGAGATAAGGGAGAAACTTCCCTTCTTGGCGGAAGGCGGGTGCCAAAGCACCACCTGAAAATTGAAGCCTACGGAAGCGCCGATGAGTTGAATGCCTTCGTTGGGCTTTTGCGCGACCAGGAAATTGACACTCACTACAAAAAAGTGCTGCTGGAAATCCAGGACCGGCTTTTTACTGCCGAATCCCTTCTGGCACGCGATCAGGGGGCTGAAAATTTTGAATTGCCCCTTCTTTATGAGCAGGATATCGTATTCCTGGAGAAAGAGATCGACCGCATGAATGAAGACCTGCCGCCCCTGGGCAACTTTATCCTTCCGGGGGGACATCCGGCGGTTTCCTATGCCCATGTGTGCCGATGCGTTTGCCGCAGGGCTGAACGCATCATCATCAGGCTGGCCGAAGACCACCCCGTGGACGAACTCATCGTCAGGTATTTTAACCGTTTGTCAGACTATTTTTTTGTGCTGGCAAGGAAAATAGCCAAAGACCTGGATATTCCCGATTATCCCTGGAAACCCAGAAAAAGAAAGGATTAAAACCTCCTGCCTGCCTGGCTTTCCTTGGGGCCGAACACCATCTGGTAGAAGTTGCGATCCCTGGCCGGCCTGGAAAGATCAATGATGTAGGCAAAGTTGATGCCTGCCATCATGTAATGGTCCGGGCGGGTGCTGTAGGGGCGGTTAAACCCGTCAAGAAAATCCATGAAGGTAAACCGGTAGCCGACATCCATCCCAAGGGTCCAGCGGTTCTGATGGTTGTATTGAAATCCCATCCCAACCGGTATGGCCATATTCAGTTTATTGTATGCCCCGGGGTCGTTCTGCTGCACATAATCGTAATTGTCGATGATGTCCCCGTTTACAGTAGGATTGTGGTAAAACAAAGCCGGTCCACCAAACAGCACAAATTCGCCCCAGGATAACCTTTTGCTGGGTGGACCAAAGCCATTGACGTACAGCTCGCCCAGGAGAGAAAACTCAAAAACCTGGTTTTTAAAAGTACGGCCCCTGTCTACTACCTCAGGGTGGGATGACCATTCATCTTTACCCTGGAGCTGGAAATAAGAAAAGCCGGCTTTAATTCCCCATGCGTCGTTGGTACGGTAACGGGCAAAAACACCTCCGGAAAAATCCAGTGCCTGGGTATGGAACTCAGTCAGTCCCGGCTGGGTGCCCGGCTCCGAAGGGGCAATATCGGTGAAAGGGTAAACAGTTCCGGCTGTAACGCCCACTTCCAGACGGGGACCCCCGTTATGCACGTTACGGTAAGTGTAACGCTGGCTGGTAGGATCAAATACAGATGGCTGGCCTGTTGCATTGATCACTGAAAAAGACAGCAAAATGAAAAGGGTGTAAGTTAAGCGCATAACTGTTTTTTTGGTTTGCTAATGTTTATGATCTGAACTGATTCGTCGAAAAAAATACTTTGTTTGTTAAGGCTAAAGTATCTTTAAATCATTATTCGAAAATCCGAAAAAATGACCATGTGTCTATGCGGTATCTCACCCGTTTTAACCGGGTGTTTTCCGAGTGTCTGGAAAGGGTAAAGAGCGTAAAGCCCATGCCCCGGAATTTTTTTGGAGGAAATTTTGCAGGGAAATTTTATTGTGTTACTTTTGCAAAGCAAAATCGGGGTGTGGCGCAGTTGGCTAGCGCACTTGCATGGGGTGCAAGGGGTCGGAAGTTCGAGTCTTCTCACCCCG
>SLRE01000327.1 GCA_007131125.1 Bacteroidales bacterium
AAGTTGCATCATGTCTGGCAAAGCGGCATAAAAATTTTCAGGGCAAAATTACCAATAATTTGATGATATTGGATTGATAACCGCCGGGTTTGTCATTCAACGGGCAATGCCTCAAAGGAAAAGCCTTCCCGGGAAAAATGCTCAAGGAATCCTTCAAGCATAAACAGCATTTTTTTTTCGGCTTTCAGGGAGTCATGAAAAACCACAATGGCTCCGTCGGTTGTATAACGAATGGTTTTGGCCAGGCATTGTGCAGGGTTGCTGAACCTGTCGAAATCATTCGACAATACCGACCACATAAACAGGTTGAAACCTTGTTTTTTCAGTTGCCGGGCCTGCGGTATGGTGATCCTCCCGTAAGGCGGTCGAAAAAGTTTTGAATCCATCCACTGTGAGCATTTTTGCACATCCTCAAGGTAAAGACGGGAGCTGCACTTCCATCCGTCAGGATGCGAGAAAGAGTGGTTGCCGATGCTGTGCCCCCTGCTCCGAAGATGTTCAGGAAAAAAGGGATACTTTTCAACGTTTCTGCCCAGTAAAAAAAACGTGGCTTTGGCCTGGTAGCGGTCCAGCAAACCCATTACTGAAGGGGTTACCCGCGCATCGGGCCCGTCATCAAAGGTAACATAGATTTTATTCTGCCCGGCATGCATTTCCCAGGTTAACAAACCCGAAGTAAGAGCTTTTAAGCGGGAAGGAGGTCGATATTTATTAAGCATGGGCCTGTAATTATGCTAAGGCAATAATAACCTTAAATTTTGAAAACCGAAAGGAATTCCGACATGAAACACAAAAAGGTAAAAAAATGCAGCCCATCCTTTTATCTTTGCAAATATGCAAAAGGAAAAACCCAACATACGCACCATTGATGAGGCCGGTCTGAAAGACTGGCTAAAAGTGCAGGGAGAGAAGCCCTTCAGGGCCAAACAGATCCGTGAGTGGTTGTGGAAAAAACATGCCACCACCTTTGATGAAATGACCAGCCTGTCAATAGACCTTCGTACCCGGATGAAAGAACACTTCAGGTTGCCGGCATTGCAGGTAAGCCAGCTGCAAAAAAGCCGGGACAATACCATCAAGGTGGGATTCAGGCTTGAGGACAACCTTTTGGTGGAAGGGGTTCTGATTCCATCTGCCGGAAGATATACCGCCTGCATCTCTTCACAGCTTGGATGTGCCCTGGGGTGCCGCTTTTGCGCCACCGCCCGCCTGGGCTTGAACCGTAACCTGCATTTCGATGAAATTTTTGATCAGGTAGCCCTGCTTGAAAAAATTTGCCGGGAACATTACCAACAGGAAAAACTCGACAACATTGTGCTCATGGGCATGGGAGAGCCTTTGCAAAACTATGAGAATGTTATTAAGGCCATTGAACTGTTCACCGGCAAGGAAGGGCCCGGCTATTCTCCCTCCCGCATCACACTTTCCACGGTGGGAATCATTAAGGGCATTGAGCGCCTGGCCGACGACAAGGTAAAATTCAATCTGGCCATATCTCTTCATGCGGCTACGGATGAAAAACGGTCCGAAATTATTCCCGTAAACCGAAAAAACAACCTGGAAGCTCTTGGCCGCAGCCTGAAGTATTTCCATGACAAAACCGGTACGCGCATTACCCTGGAGTATGTTCTGATGGATGGATTTAATGACCACCCTGAGGATGCGGCAAAACTGGCCCTGTTCTGCAAACAGTTTCCCTGCAAGATCAACCTGATCCCTTATAATCCTGTTGAGGGTGCACCTTACAAAACCTCCGACGAGATAAGAACCCTGCGTTTTAAAACCCTGCTGGAAAAACGAAACCTGGTGGTCAACATCCGCCAGAGCCGGGGGGCCGACATTGAAGCTGCCTGCGGGCAGTTGGCCAGCACCCATAAAAAACCAGGCCTTCGCGGAAAATCCGGAAGGCCTGGAACCAAAACAACATGAAGAGAAAATCAGAGGGAACCACTCAGAATATTAAGAACTTGTTTTCAGGTTGAATTCTCTTCTGAGGAAATATTTTTTTTATTTAACCTGCTGATAAATTTTGTTCAGGTCAAAGGGAATATCGTCTGCATCGGGTTCGGGTTTGCGCAGGGAAGACACATCAATAACTCCGGGAGTTTCCTGCTGCAAAGCCTGCTGAATATTAAAGCCTCCGCTGGCGGGGGCCGGGTCAATGGCTTCCTCGGCCTTCACGGGCATTGTAAAAGTCCTGCCAAAAGCATCTTTCATGGTCAGGGTTCTCTTGGGTGCGCTTGCCTGGGCAAAAGTTGCGGCAAAAATCAGAAGGGCTGCTGCGAGTAATTGTTTAGTTTTCATCTCTTTCAGGTTTTAAGGTTTTTTACTTTGTTTTGTGGTTTCTGACTTATCATTAACCATTCTTGTGCCAAACTTTTTAATTAATTTAAAATCAGGGTTTTAAAAACTTTTTCACAATACTTCTCCAGGTCTGGCCCAAAAACATTATGTCCGCTTATGAATGGTGTTTGTTCATAAGCGGACACTTTCATTTATAACAATTGACCTGAAAGCTAATTGAATATAACCAGAGCAAAGTAAATGGCGGGTTGCTTAAGGCAACAATGTGGCAACTCCCTATCACGAGGGTTAAATAAAGGAAAGAAAAAAAGGGAAGAAAACTTTTTTTAAAGCAAGCAGCCGTTTACATTCGGGGAAATATTCCTGAAAGGAATGGGTTAAACCTGTCCCAAATCTGCATTAAGCCACTTTTCCATGAAATCGCGAAGCTCATCCCGGGTGGGGGATTTGCCGTTCCTGACATAAAAACCTGAGGTGCAAACGCCCATGGCAAGGCATTGACCCGGGTCAAAACCGGCAACCCATCCGTTACAAAATCCTGCATTAAAGTTGTCGCCTGCCCCTGTGGTCAGTTTTGGTTCTTTGGTGTATGGTCCTTCCATCCAAAGTGATTCTTTCTCATGGGCAATGGCGGCACCGTTTACCGGGTGGATCAACACCCCGGAAATGCCGAGCTTTTCCCTTATTTCAATTGCCCTGTCCAGAATGTCGTCCTCTTTAATGCCGAGTACCAGGCTGATGATGGTGGATTCGCTCATGTTCATCCCAAGGATGGTCTGGGCAGGAATTTGACTGATCAGTTTCAGCACCCCCATAATGTCCTCATTGGTCCGTTTTTTGGGATCGGCCAGGTCGAGAAATACTTTGGGCTTCTTCTCCAGCTTGCTGATCATTTCGCTAAACGCCTCAATAATGCTGTTAAGGTTGGAAAGCATGGTCCAGTTGGTAAAAGCGATAAAATCAACCTCTTTCAGCAGGGCGGCCACTTCTTCCTTCTTTTTCTTCTTCAAAAGATTTTCAAAGCTGACCTCCACCAGGTTGTTCATTTTTCCCAGCATGATTTTGCCGTCATAAAACTCAAGGGCATCGGTATATCCGGGTTCGGTGAGGGAAACCACTTCCCGGCAGCGATCGGCAAAATCACGAAAAATTGGATGAACAAAATGCTTTCCCAATGCGCCTATATAGGAAACATCATGGCCTTGCTCCAGGATGGCGTTGGCCATAATGGGCCCGTTTCCTCCCAGCTTGGTCTGAATGGGCACCAGCTCAATATTGGCACTGAGGCCGGCCACCGAAGCAATGCGTTCCGAAAAAGCAGGTATATCCTTAATCCGCTGGTATTCATCAGGATTATTCCTTTTATTAACCACATGGATAATTTCATCAACAAACCCATCAAACCCAACCAGATAATGCTTTTTTGCATTATACTCCTTAAACTTATCCAAGGCTTTCTTTACATGATCTTTTTGTTCCATGACGTTTCCAACTTTAGTTTAACACAAATAAAAGGCTTTAGGCAAAAAAGCTACCGCCTCCCGTAGGTTCTTGTAATTTTCAGCAGGTCGAGGGCATGCTCCTCGGTCAGCATTTCGCTTCTGTAGCGCCATTTCCAGTACCCCGACGGTTTACCGGGAAAGTTCATCCTGGCAGAGGAGTCCAGCCTGAGGATGTCCTGCATGGGAGCAATGGCCATGCTGGAAACCGTCGACCAGGCCAAACGGATAAAAGACCAGGCAGGGTCCTTTTCGTTGATCTGGAAGTAATCGCGCATGAGCTGTTTCTCCTCTTCCGTACTTTCCAGGTAACGGCCAAGGGTAGTGTCGTTATCATGGGTACCGGTATATACCACTGAGTTTTTTTCGTAAGTATGGGGAATAAAGTCGTTTTCTTCTGCCGTATCAAACGCAAACTGTAGGATCTTCATTCCCGGAAGACCAAATTTTTCGCGCAGTTCAACCACATCGGGTGTTATAACGCCTAAGTCTTCTGCAATAATGGGTAGTTTGCCCAGGCTTTTGTTGATGGCTTCCAGGAGTTCATCCCCGGGAGCATCCACCCATTTGCCTTTAATGGCGGTTTTTTCACCGAAAGGCACTTCCCAGTATGCAGCCAGGCCGCGAAAATGGTCAATACGCAAAAAGTCGTACAACAAAAGATTGGCTTTAATGCGGTCTATCCACCACTGAAATCCGGTTTCTTTCAGGTAGTCCCAGTCATAAAGGGGGTTGCCCCAAAGTTGTCCGGTTTCGGAAAAATAGTCCGGGGGTACTCCGGCAACCGAACGGGGGTTCATGTTTTCATCAAACTGGAAAACTTCAGGGTTGGCCCATGCATCGGCACTGTCGAAAGCCACATAAATGGGCATATCCCCGATGATCTTGATGTCGTTGATATTGGCATATGCTTTCAGCTCAAGCCATTGGTGGTAAAATACAAATTGCAAAAACCTGTAAAAATTAACCTGGTCCCCGAGATGGTCCCGGTACCGGTTCATGGCATCTTCGTTTCTCAGCTTAATCTCATGATCCCATTCGCTCCAGGGTTGGCCTTCATGATGGTTTTTCAGAGCCATAAAAAAGGCATAATCTTCCAGCCAAAGCTGGTTTTTCAGGCAGAAGTTTTCGAACTGCATCTGCCCCACCCTGCCGGCTGATTTTTTAAAACGCTGGTAGGCCTTTTCAAGCAAAGGGTATTTATAATCGACCACTGCTCCAAAATCGACATATTCCGGATCAAAAGAAAAGGAGGGAAATTCATCTTTTTTCAGGAGTTTTTTCTCTGCCAGTTTTTCCAGGTTGATCAGCAAAGGGTTCCCGGCAAATGCCGAAAAACACTGAAAAGGTGAGTCACCGTATCCTGTATGCCCTAATGGCAAAATTTGCCAGCGTTTCTGCCCCGATTCCACAAGGAAATCCACAAAATTGTATGCCTCTTTTCCCAGGGTGCCAATGCCGTAATTCCCAGGAAGAGAGGTAATATGCAATAATATTCCGCTACTTCTCTCCATAATTTTTTTCAGAATCGTTTATCGTTCACAAAAAAGCAGGGCAATTCCGTTAATAAATAAACCGGAAATATAAACCCTTGTTTTCTATAGCAGTTATTCTTCCAGTGATTCAATCACTTTTTTAATGAGTTTTTCATCCGGGTCGTGCACCACAAAAATCATCATAATGGCTGCAATGAAAAGGGAAACTCCTCCGAACACCAGCCCGAAAATGGGTTGCCCGGGAGCCACCAGGCTGATGAATGACCCTAGCACAGAGGCGGCCACAATCTGCGGCACCACAATAAAGATATTAAACAATCCCATGTAGGTTCCCATTTTATGAGATGGCAATGACCCGGTAAGGATTGCATAAGGCATTGCCAGGATGCTGGCCCAGGCCACGCCCACGCCTACCATCGAAAGGATAATCCAGTTAGGGTTTGGCACCACCAGTATGGAAAGATATCCGGCTGCGCCCAGGGTCAGGGCCATGGCATGGGTATACCTTCGGTTGGTCCATCGGGCAATAACGGGAAGAAGGAATGCAATAAGGGCTGCAAAGCCGTTGTAAACGGCAAATGACACCCCCACCCAGTTAGCACCGGTATTGTATTCTTCTTCAATATGAAGCAGTTGTGCCCGAACCTCTGTGGGAAGTTCCACTTTATCGGCATGCTGCTGAAAGAAGCGAACCACACGCATGGAAGAAACCACCTCTGTTGCGCCATCGGCAATGGCTTCCTCATATAAATCCAGGTCCTGCCTGATGGCCGGGAGCCTGCGCTCCCAATCCTCATGGGGTTGGGCTTCCATTTTATCGGCTGTTGCCACCAAAGTCGCAACATGGGTGGGTTCCAGTTTCATGTCGTAATGATGGCTGGTAACCCCCGGGGTTCCAAAAGTCCATAAGGTAAAAAGGCCAACCCATGAAAAAAACTGCACCACGGCAAGTTGTCCCATGGTTTTTGGCATGCGGAACAAATCGTTAAGTACGGTAACAAAGCCGTTATTGGTTTTTTGCCGTCGAATAAGGTTACCACCGATGAACTGGATTACCCCGAAAATAATAAAACCTATTGTCAGGATATACAGATCGCTTCGAATAAAATCGTAACGATAAACCAGGAAGGTAAGTACGGCGCCCAATGCAATCCATAAAACCGAAGGCTTGCTGAAACGTGTGTAAGGAAGCAGCTCTCCTGATTTATGATCCTGTGCTACCCTTTCGGCTCCCTTTTCCAGTTCCTCAAACTCTTTGAGCTGCTCGGGAGAGTACTCCCGGGTTCTCAAAACAGTAATCAAAACTGCAGAAAAGAAGACAATCCCTCCAATCAGGAAAGAGACCCTCACGGAGGGGGGCACCTGCCCTTCGGGGGCAATATTGGCCACATTAAAAGCATTGGTCAGCAGCCAGGGAAGCATGGAAGCAATAACCGATCCGGTTCCGATAAAAAAGCTCTGCATGGCAAAGCCCCGGTTTCTTTGATCGGGAGGCAGCATGTCGCCGACAAAGGCCCTGAAAGGTTCCATACACATATCAATACTTGCCCCGAGGATCCAGAAGATTCCCACGGCAATCCACAAAAGCGGGGCTGTGGGAAGCAGGATCAGGGCGATGGAAGCCCCAATGGCTCCAAAAAGAAAGTAAGGTCTTCTTCTTCCAAGGCGGGTCCAGGTATTGTCACTCATATAACCCACGATGGGTTGCACAATCAAACCGGTAACCGGGGCAGCAATCCACAAAATGGGGATGGCTTCCACCTGTGCGCCAAGGGTTTCAAAAATCCGGCTAACATTGGCATTTTGCAGGGCAAATCCAAATTGAATCCCAAAAAAACCGAAAC
>SLRE01000262.1 GCA_007131125.1 Bacteroidales bacterium
AGTTGGTTTTCTGACAAATTTAAATTAGGTTTGAATGAAATAGGTCTTTAAGTTTTTTTAAAACATGAGTAATTATGAAGAAGATCATTGTTGGAACAGATTTTTCAAAAACCTCTGCGGTAGCTTTGCAATATGCCGTTAACATTGCGCAAAAAGTTGATGCTTCAATTACACTTGTGCATGTTTTAAAAGAGAAGGATTTGGAAAGCAAGCAACCTGAAGAGAAGGAAAGGGCCGGAAAAGAGATCGAAGGTGCTTTTGCCGATCTTATTGAAAAGCATGCCGAAGGGTTTCAAGGCGAAATTGAAACCAAAATCAGGGAAGGACGGGTTTACCAGGAAATCACCAATCAGGCCCGGTATTCTGATGCCTGGCTTATCATCACCGGTGCCCACGGGCTCTCGGGGTTTGAAGAGATATGGCTGGGAAGCCATGCCTATAAGATTGTTTCCCATGCCGGCTGCCCGGTGCTGACTGTGAGGAAAAGCTTTGATCCTGAAAAAGGAATTTCAAAGATTGTATTGCCCATTGACAGTACTTACGAAACCACCCAGAAACTGCCTTTTGCCGAAGAAATGGCCGGACTTTTCAAAGCCGAGGTGCATATTGTTTCTCTCTACAGCAGCCTGACCCATCATACCCGGGAAAAAGTGGATTCCAATACCAGGGAAGCCGTTAAGCATCTCAAAAATAAGGATATCAAATACATCACGAAGGAAATGGTAACGGAAAATATTACCTCTTCCACGATTGAATACGCAACCGAAATAAATGCAGATTTAATTTGCATTATGACTGAGCAGGAGTTTGCTCCTCCCAATATTTTTCTGGGACCCTATGCCCAGCAAATGGTCAACCGCTCTCCAATACCGGTATTGAGCATCAGGACTAAGCAGCTGATTGATCCGAGCGGAATTATCGAATAAGGAACTGCAGGGTGTTCACCTGCTCATGATCAAGGGAACAATTACAGAAAAAGCGTGTTTCTTTTGTAATAAGAATGTAATTTAGCCCGTTTTGAATTTATATTTTGTTTTCAAAAAACATTGATTTGAAAAAGCCCTTAGTTTTTGTTTTCCTGGTATTGGTTCTCCAGTTTGGTACTTACAGCTTTGGACAGCGCCAAAGCGGAAGGGTTTATGAATTCCTTGGGTTGCCGGGTACGGCCAGGATTACTGCCCTGGGTGGTTTTGCCATTCCCGACCTGGAAAACGACCTCGGAATGGCATTGGTGTATCCCGCCTTGCTCAATGAAGAAATGAGCCATCACCTCTCCCTGAATTTTGTCGACTATTTTGATGATATCAATTACGGTACCGTAACTTTTGCAAGGGGTTTTGAAAACCTGGGGACTTTCAGTATTGCCATGCAATATATTGATTACGGCAGGTTTATTGAGGCGGACGAAACCGGTGAAACCCATGGTGAGTTCAGTGCCGGAGAATATAATTTTATGGTGGGATGGGGCATGATGCTCAATGAGCAGTTTTCCATTGGTAGCAATCTTAAGGCCATCCATTCCTCTCTTCATGAGTACCAGTCTTTTGGCCTTGCAGTTGATGTATCCCTTGCATATCGTAATCCGGATCGCCTTCTGGCCATTGGCCTGGTGGCGCGCAACATGGGAAGGCAGCTTACTTATTATAATACCAGCAACAGGGAACCCCTGCCTTTCGACCTTTTGTTCGGCATTTCAAAAGAGCTTGCCAATGCCCCTTTTCGTTTTTCGGCCACTGCGCACAACCTGCATAATTTCGACCTTACCTATGATGCAAGCCAGTTGGTGCCTCAACAGATTACTGGTATTTCCCCCGATGAGGATGACTCGGGAAGTGATTTTTCTGATTTAGGAGATAAGCTGATGCGGCACCTGGTATTTGGGGTTGAATTTATCCCAACAGATAATTTTAACTTCCGCGTTGGATATAACTACCGCAGGCGGCAGGAAATGAAAGTGGAATCCAAAATTTCCACAGTGGGCCTTTCATGGGGTTTTGGAGTCAGGATATCAAGGTTTCACCTGGATTACGGCCGTTCCAACTACCATCTTGCCGGAGCGCCAAACCATATTTCCATTAGCACCAGCCTTTCTGATCTTTTTCACCGTCCTGAAAACAATACTCCCATGATCAGAGAATCTCAGTAATGAAGATTGAAATTGATCCATACAGTGGGTTTTGTTTTGGTGTGGCCGGTGCCGTGCGCACAGCAGAAGAAGAGCTGAAATCCTCCGGCAACCTGTATTCTTTGGGAAATATTGTTCATAACGAAAAAGAAATGGACAGGCTCCGCAATAAAGGGTTGAAAGTAATTGATCATCAAACTTTCAGGCAGCTGAAAAATGCCAGGGTTTTGATCCGCACCCACGGTGAGCCCCCCGAAACCTACCGCACAGCTTTTGAAAACAACCTCCAGTTGATTGATGCCACATGCCCGGTGGTTCTTAAATTGCAGAAACGGGTAAAAGAAAGTTTTTCTGAAGCTCCTGAAGAAGAAGGACAGGTGGTAATTTATGGCAAAGAGGGACATGCAGAGGTGGAAGGCCTCAAGGGTCAAAACCCTGCTAAGGCCATAGTGATAAACAATGACCTGAAAAATCTGGAGAAAATTGACTTTGACAAACCCATCCGGCTTTTTTGCCAAACCACACAGGATGTGCAGGGATTTAAAGCCCTGGTCAACGAAATACAACTTCGCATAAACCGGCAGGGTTGTGGGGGAAATCATCATTTTTCAGCTTTCGACACCATTTGCAGGCAGGTGAGTATGCGTGAGCCCCGCCTGGAAAAGTTCTCTGAAAAAAAGGATGTGGTGGTTTTCGTCAGCGGAAAAAAAAGCAGCAACGGCCGCTACCTCTTCCAGGTATGTAAAAAAGCCAATCCCAGATCTTATTTTGTGTCAGACGAAAGCCAGGTGGAAGCATCCTGGTTCAATGCCGGTGATAATGTCGGGATTTGCGGTGCTACCTCTACTCCTTTATGGCTTATGGAAAGCGTTGCCGAAAAAATTCATTCTTTTTACAAATAATGCAGCCTTGCATGATAAATCAAACCCAAACCTTAAGCCCGGTTTTTTTAGTTATTCTGTTTTGCATAATATCTTTAGGAATTATACAGGCAGATGAAAAGACGGAATCCAAACCCGACCAGAGTTACTGGGTGCTTTTCACAGATAAGGATGGGGTAGATTTTGATCCCTGGGCGTATTTTGATCCCAAAGCCATTAAAAGACGCCTCAGGCATGGGCAATCTGTTTACGACCCTATAAATTTTCCGGTAAGGGAGGATTATCTTGATTCGGTAAATACCATTGTGGAAAAGGCAGACGTGGTTTTGCGGTGGTTTAACGCAGTGCATGTGGAGGCCACCCCCGTTCAGGTGAATAAGCTGGAAAGTCTTGATTTTGTAAAAAAAGTTCAGCCGGTTAGAGGAGGGTTTTATCCTGCAGAAAAACTCTCCGGCACAAAGGAAAGCTGGTTTTTATCAAAGGAACAGCAGGATCTGCTTCAAACACAGACCCGGCATATGCAGGGACAGTATTTTTCCAAAAATGGAATTGACGGGAGCGGGGTTCGAATAGCCATTTTTGATGCAGGTTTTCCCGGGGTGGATACCCATCCGGTTTTCAGGCATATCCGCAATGACGAGCGTATTGTAGCTACTTATGATTTCCACAACAACCGCCAGGATGTTTTCAGGGCCAATGTGCACGGTACCATGGTAATGTCGGCAGTCGGTGGGATAAAAGACAGCATCCCCATGGGGCTGGCTACGGGTGCAGAATTTTTGCTGGCCAGAACCGAATTGCTGCGCGAGATCTATGCAGAGGAAAAGTACTGGCTGGCAGCCATGGAATGGGCCGACAGGAAGGGTGCAGATATCATAAATTCCTCTCTTGGTTATATATATCACCGGTATTTTCCTGACCAAATGGACGGACAAACCTCCCTTGTGTCTCAGGCAGGAAATATTGCAGCCAGGAAAGGCATTCTGGTGATCAATGCTGCAGGCAACGAAAGGCTCAGGGAAAACTGGGGGACGGTGGCCACCCCGGCCGATGCCGACAGTGTGCTCGCAGTTGGTGCGCTGGATTATCCTTCGCTTTTGCGGGCCGCTTATTCTTCACCCGGTCCAACCGCCGATGGAAGACTCAAACCCAACCTTAGTGCTTTGGGTACAGTAGTGGCCGCCAACAGAAGAGGTTTTTCAACCCCTTCCGGAACTTCCTTTGCCAGCCCGTTGGTTGCCGGCTTTGCAGCCTGTCTTTTGCAAATGAATCCCGATTGGACCTCCATGCAGTTGTTCAATGCCCTGGAGCGAAGCGGCAGGCTTTATCCTTATTTTGACTTAGCCCATGGATATGGCACTCCGCAGGCAGGGAATTTTCTATCTGATGCGCCTGTTTTTTCTGCACCTACTTTCGATTTTTCAGAAAATGAAGAAGAAATAAAAGTGATTATCCGGCAAAATGTGATCACTTTTCCCTTTGAGGACCCATACGACCTTTACGTTTTTTATCATATTCAAAATTCCCGGGGAGAAATTGAGCAATATTACGTTGTAAGGGCCAATCAGCATGAAGTCCTTTCTTTCAGGAAAAATGACTTCCAACCCGGACAGAAATTGCTCGTGCATTTTAAAGGCTTTACCGCTTCCCGCGTTTTTTGAACATGGATAATGAAGCATGCACGATTAATTTTTGACATACAAGAGAATGGATGTTTGGAATACAAAAGCTTGTCTTACAGATAAAAGGAAGTTGTGATGTTCTCCCGCACGGACCGGATAGGCATGTGGGCTGTTAACTCAAATAAATAGCACATGAATCATTTACCAAAACTTTTGCCCATATTGTTACTGCTGCTTTGCACCAACCTCAGCGGCCAGACTGTTTTGCTTGGAGAAGATCTCAGGGGTGATACGGTGGTACCTGATTATGGCATGAACCGTAAACATTTCCGGCATTTTTATATTGGATTTCAGTTTGCAGGAGGAGCTCCTGAAACTCCCGGGGCAAGCATTTCCCATGGAAGTTCCTGGGCAATGGAATATGGTTTGCGCTATAAAAGGAGGTTTTCACAGGTTTTTTCGGCGGGATATGAAGCCAGCATCAGCCGTATGGCCTTCGTTATCAGGCAGGGGGATGATAAAGAAATACCCGACCTGGTACAAAGGGACCGTGAAAAGCTGGTTTTTCTGCAAACAGGGCTTGGGTTGTATAAGCGGGCAAATTACGGGAAAAGAGGAGATTATATAGGAAGGTTTATTGATGTGGGTATATTCGGTCAATGGCATTTTAATGTGCGCCATGTTGGATTTAAGGAAACAGATAATGAGCGCATCCGCATACGAAGAAGCAGCATGGATTATCCCAGGAATTTTTCTTACGGTATCCTCGGCAGAAAAGGATTCAATAATTTTGTTTTTAAAACCACTTACCGGGTTTCTGACTTATTCCGGAGTTCGGCCGATCTACCGGAGTTGCCAAGGTTTATGTTTGGCATGCAGATTGGCATACACCCACTTTAAGCAGGGGAAACTCATATTTTCTGGCTGATCATCAGTCCGTCCCTGAAGGGAAGTAAAAGGTTTCTTATTCCGGAATGATTTTTTACATATTCATTAAACCGGACAATTCCCTCCGTTTCGGGGTCATTGCCTGCATCTTTCTGAAGGACTTTTCCGCTCCATAAAACGTTATCCGCCAGGATCACACCTCCGCTACTGGTTTTTTCGTAAATCATGTCGAAATAGGTGATGTAATTTTCTTTGTCGGCATCAATAAAGGCCAGGTCAAAGGTTTCATCAAGGGTGGGAATAAGATCCAGGGCTTCTCCGATGTGCTGTACAATGCTGTTTTGCAGGCCGGCCCGGACAAAATACTCCCTTGCAAAATCTTCCAGTTCAGGATTGTGGTCAATGGTATGTAGCCGGCCGCCGGCTTTTAGTCCCCTGGCCATGCATATGGCCGAATATCCTGTGTAGGTTCCTACTTCCAGAATGCGGGAAGGGCGTATCATGCAGCTGATCAACTCAAGTAGGTTTCCCTGCAAATGGCCCGACAGCATTCTCGGCCTGAGCACCTTGGCGTGGGTGTCACGGTTCAGTTTTTTCAAAACCCCGGATTCGGGACTGCTGATGCTTTCGGCATATCTTTCTATTTCAGGAGGGAGAAAATTCATGTCAAAAAAAACTAAGGTTTAAAGATGAGCATGCTCATATTTTCAGGATCAAGAACCTCATTGGCAGCTTCCATGAGGTGGCTCCCGGAAACCGCTTCAATTTTCCGGTTGATCTCTTCCAGGCTGTCGACTTTGTTGTAAAGCAGCATGCTTTTTCCCATTGACAGCATCTCATTCATGTTGGATTCAAAAGAAATGGCAACCTGCCCGATGAGCTGTTGTTTGGCCCGCTTCAACTGCAAATACCCAAGTTTGTTTTTCCTGAGGCGGGTCAGCTCTTTGCGGATGATGCCCATGGTTTTTTCAATGTATTCGGGGTCTGTGCCAAAATAAATGCTGAAAATGCCGGTATCCGAATAAGGCTGGTAATGGCTTTCTATGTTATAGCAAAAACCATGTTTCTCCCTCACGGCCATATTCAGACGCGAATTGAGCCCCGGGCCTCCCAGCATGTTGTTAAGCAGTATGAGGGTGGTTTTGTAGGGATGACTGCTGGGATATCCCTGGCTGCCAATCATGCAATGCGACTGATGATTCCGCCTTTTTACCATCTTTTTTCTCGGTACATAATCTGTGAAGGGAACCCTTGAATTTTTTCGTGAGGTGGGTGCTGCATCACCAAAGAATTTCTCTGCCAGGCCCAGCAGTTTTGAAAAAGGTATCCTGCCCACAGAGCAAATGACCATATCTTCGGTGGTATAATTCTTCCGGATAAAACGGAATATGGCCTCCCGGTCAAACGACCTGAGCTTTGACGGAGTGCCAAGGATGTTGCGTCCAAGGGCATGACCGTTAAAAATCACTTCGTCAAAATCGTCAAAAATCTGCTCTCCCGGAGTGTCTTTATAAGAATTGATCTCATCTATTACAATATCTTTCTCCTTGCTGAGCTCCTTTTCGGGAAAAGTGGAATGGAACAGAATGTCGGAAAGCAGGTCAAACCACCTTTGATAATACTGATGCATAAAAGAAGCATACAGGCAGGTGTCTTCTTTGGTGGTAAAAGCATTGAGTTCTCCACCTACATTTTCCATGTGGGCAAGGATGTGGTGGGCCCTCCTGCGGGTGGTGCCTTTAAAAATAACGTGCTCAATAAAATGGGCAAGCCCCTGTTCCTTCAGGGATTCATCCCGGGAGCCTGCATTGATGGACAGCCCGCAATGTGCCACGGGGGAATCCGTGTGTTTATGAATGATACGAATTCCGTTAGAAAGCCTGTGCGTTTGGTAAATCATCTTTTCTTCAGGGGAAACTTCATCAAATATCCCGGGTTTACTGCTCCCCTGGAGATATTGGACAGTTTTTTTCTTATGAGTCTTCTTTTTAGTGCCGACATCCGGTCTACCATCAACACCCCGTCAATATGGTCGTATTCGTGTTGAATGATGCGTGCCGCCATCCCGGAAAAGGTTTCTTCGTATTGACGGAAATTTTCATCCTGGTATCTGAGTTTGATCTCAGGCTTGCGGTTGATGTCTTCCCTTAGTTCGGGAAAACTAAGGCAACCTTCATTAAACAGCCATTCCTTACCTGTTTCTTCAAGAATCTCTGCGTTGATAAAAACCTTTTTAAAGTCCTTTAATTCAGGATGGTCCTCGGCAAAAGGATTGGCATCGATAATGAACAGACGAATGGAATGACCTACCTGTGGGGCGGCCAGTCCAACACCCTGGGCATTGTACATGGTTTCCCACATATTGCTGATCAGCTCCTCCAGGCCAGGATGGTCGGGTTCAATAGGAACCGCCTTTTTTTTGAGGATGGGGTCACCGTATGCAAGAATAGGTAAAATCATGATCGGTTGTCGGTATTTGATTTTTTCTCCAGATAAGATTGTAAAATAATTGTAGCACTGATGGTATCCACCAGTGATTTGTTCTGACGGGCTTTTTTCTTTAAGCCTGCATCGATCATGGCCTGAAACGCCATTTGAGATGTAAACCTTTCATCCATTCTTTCAACAGGAATATCAGGAAATTGTTTTTTCAGATGCCTGACAAAAGGGTCAATATACCTTGCTGCGTCCGAAGCCTGGCTTTTCATGTCGAAAGGCTCACCCACCACAATACACTCTACACTTTCCCTGGAAATATAATCCTTTAAAAAAGCAATAACATCTTTGGAGTGGACGGTGGTAAGTCCGGTGGCAATCATTTTCATCTCATCGGTTACGGCAAGGCCCACCCGCTTGCGCCCGTAGTCAATGGCCAGTATTCTTCCCATCAGGAAAATTTTAAGGGCAAAGATAAACAAACTATGCGAGAACCTGGTGCAACCTTTTTGAACCCATTGGAAACGAAGCGGAGTTTAAATCTGCTCAAAATAGTTTTATATTTGTGGGTTTTACTGACCATTTCCCGCCATGAAAAGCGAATAAAATGGTTGTTTTTTACAAATACCACATTACCAATATCATGAAAGAATTAAAGGAAAGGATTGAAAAGACCTGGGAAGACAGGGAACTGTTGAATTCGGAAGAATCCAAAGAGGCCATTTTGTCTGTTATTGAACATCTGGACAAAGGCCGCCTGAGGGTGGCTGAACCATCAGGCAACAACTGGGTGGTAAACGACTGGATAAAAAAAGCGGTAATTCTGTATTTTCCACTCAGCCGGATGGAAACCATAGAGGTGGGTCCTTTTGAGTTTCACGACAAGATCCCGCTGAAAAAAGGTTACAGTGAACTTGGAGTGCGGGTGGTACCCCACGCCATAGCACGTTACGGAGCCTTTCTTTCTCCCAACGTTGTTATGATGCCTTCTTACGTAAATATTGGCGCCTGGGTCGATTCCGGCAGCATGGTGGATACATGGGCTACGGTAGGAAGCTGCGCACAGATTGGAAAAAATGTGCATCTGAGTGGAGGTGTAGGTATAGGCGGAGTGCTGGAACCGGTGCAGGCCGCTCCTGTGATTATTGAGGACCATTGCTTTATTGGCTCACGCTGCATCGTTGTGGAAGGCGTAAGGATTGAAAAGGAGGCTGTGCTGGGTGCCAATGTGGTTATTACCGGCTCTACCCGAATTATTGATGTAAGTGGTGAAAAACCCGCTGAATACACAGGGTATGTTCCTTCGCGTTCGGTTGTTATACCCGGCAGCATTCCGAAAAAATTTCCTGCCGGAACCTACCATGTGCCCTGCGCACTCATCATTGGCAAAAGAAAAGAAAGTACCGACCAGAAAACCAGCCTCAACCAGGCATTAAGGGATTTCAATGTGGCGGTATAACGTTATCCCATTCCCGGCCCGGCTGTCAATTAATTTGATACTTTTGTAAAGTTCAAAAAAAGAACCCATGCCCTCCATTTCTGCTGTCATCATTACCTTAAACGAGGAATCCTGCATCGAACGCTGCATAAGGTCGGTTATGACTGTGGCCGATGAAGTGGTGGTGGTGGATTCTTTGTCGACAGACCGCACCCCGGAGATTTGCCGTAAACTGGGTGTAAAATTTGTTGAGCAGGAATTCCTGGGCTATATACAACAGAAAAACTTTGCATTAAAGCAGGCCGCATACGATCATGTGCTGTCGCTGGATGCAGATGAGGCCCTTTCGGAGGAGCTGGCAAGATCCATCCATGATGTAAAAAATAACTGGAAGCATGATGGCTACAAATTTAACCGGCTTAACAAATTTTGCGGTCATTGGATACGGCATACCAATTATTACCCCGACCGCAAACTGCGTTTGTTTGACCGTCGCAAGGGCCAATGGGGAGGCGTAAACCCTCACGACAAAGTGGTCATGCAACCCGGCAGCAGCACCGGCAGGCTGAAGGGTGATCTGCTGCACTGGCTTTGTGAAACCTATGAGGAACACCTGGATACCATAAATAAATTCAGTACCATTGCTGCACGCGAAGCTTTAAAAAAAGGGGAGAAGTGTTCGGCATGGAAAGTTTTTTACAAGCCGGTATGGCGTTTTATACAGAATTATTTTGTGAAACGCGGATTTCTGGACGGGTATATGGGGCTTGTGGTTTCGCGCAACTCTGCTTTCCTGAACTATCAGAAATATGCCAAACTCAGGAACCTCATTCAACTGGAAAAAAACAAAGAAAAACTTCAGCAGGCTGACAAGGAAGTAAATATCGCAAGTGCCGAAGTTTCCACTCATCCTGAAACCCAAAAAAAGGAATGACCCTGCCCATCATGGAAAAAGAAGCCATCAATTCCTATCCAAAAACCGGGGTTATCCTCACCACCTACAACCAGCCCCAATGGTTGCAGAAAGTGCTTTGGGGCTTTGAAATGCAAACTCATAAGGATTTTGAGCTGATTATTGCCGACGATGGCTCTGCTGAAGAAACAAAGGAGGTAATTGATGAATTTTCCGAAAATTCTTCCCTGGAGATAAAGCATATCTGGCATCCTGACAAGGGTTTTCAGAAGTGTACCATTCTTAATAAAGCCATTATCAGTTGCAAGTCCGATTATCTGATTTTTACGGATGGGGATTGCATTCCCCGCAAGGATTTTGTGGAAGCCCACCTGAAACGGGCCCGGGAAGGAAGGTTTCTCAGCGGGGGGTACCTCAAACTTTCCATGGAAGTGTCAAAGACCATTTCCAGGGAAGATATTGTTGAACAGCGTCCCTTTCATGCCAAATGGCTGAGAAAGAATGGGCAGCCTTTTTCCCATAAGCTGATTAAACTGGTTAAAAACCCTTATGCTGCCGGTTTGCTGAACTTTATTACGCCGACCCGGCCCACATGGAACGGTCATAATGTCAGTGGCTGGAAAAAAGATATACTTGCCGTTAACGGATACAACGAAGATATGACGTATGGCGGCCTGGACCGGGAGCTTGGTGAGCGCCTGATGAACTACGGGCTCAATGGTAAGCAGATAAGATATTTTGCCGTATGTTTGCATCTGGATCATCCGCGGCCATACAAAACCCGTGAAAGCATGGATAGAAACAAAGCCATCCGCCAAAAAGTAAGGCGGAAAAAAATTACAAGGATATCCAATGGCATTGAAAAAGAAAAATGAATCAAAAAGTATCCATAAGGAAAGCAACTGGCATAATAATTGAATTCGAAATTTTTGGTAAAAAATGACCCCGATGATAGGAAGTCCTGAAAAATATGATTTTTCCAAAGTGGTGGAGATACTCCGTGAGGGGGGGACCATCCTGTATCCGACCGATACCATCTGGGGCATTGGCTGCGACGCTACCAACCCGCGTGCCGTAGAAAAAATATACAAGATCAAGGAAAGGATGTCTCAGAAGTCCCTGATTATCCTAGTTGAAAATGTTGAAATGCTTTCCCGTTATGTTGAGGATGTGCCTGAACTGGCCCTTGATCTGATCACCAGTGTTTCCGACCCACTTACCGTGATTTACCCCAAAGCCCGTAAACTCGCCAAAAATGTGACGGGTGAAGATGGAACCATTGCCATTCGAATTCCCAATGAACCTTTTTGCCAGGAATTGATCCGGAGTTTTGGAAAACCCATTACTTCCACCTCTGCCAACGTGAGCGGTGCTCCCAACCCGTTATCATACCGGCAGATTTCAGCAGATATTAAAAATGCGGTTGACTATGTGGTAAAGGTAAACCAGCATACCATTAACCGCCCAAAACCCTCTACCATTGTCCGTATTAATAATGCCGGGGAAATCCAGATCCTGAGAAATTAGTACCTTTAATTTCCGGTTTTTCAATAATCTATGCCCTGATTAATGCTGCCTCCCATTGAATTTGCGGTGGCGTGATTATTTGTTGCCCGGGTTTTTTTATAATTTTGCAGGTTTTAAAACAATCAAAATTATATATTTACTTAATTGAAGAAAATTCTTTCCAACCGGCTTTTTAAACTGGTTTCTGATGCTGCTGCAGAAATGGAATCCCCCGTTTATGTGATTGGCGGGTGGGTGCGTGATATCTATCTTGGGCGTCCTTCAAAAGACATTGATATTGTTGTGGTTGGAAGCGGGGTGAAACTGGCAGGATTGGTTGCTGAAAAACTCGGGAAAAAGGAAAAGCTGAAGGTTTTTAAAAATTTTGGCACTGCCATGCTTCGCTGGGATGAGTGGGAAGTGGAGTTTGTGGGAGCCAGGAAAGAATCTTACCGCTCCGATTCGCGCAAACCCATTGTAGAAGATGCTTCCCTTGAGGAGGATATGAAGCGGAGGGATTTTACCGTTAATGCCATGGCCATCAGCCTGAATCACGAAAACTTCGGGGAGCTCGTTGATCCGTTTAACGGAATGGAAGATCTGAAAAGTAAAACCATTCGCACCCCGCTTGATCCTGATCAGACCTATTCCGATGATCCCCTGCGTATGATGAGGGCCATCAGGTTTGCCACCCAGTTGGACTTTAAGATTGAATGTGACTCTTTTGAAGCCATCAGGCGAAATGCCGGCCGCATCGGGATTGTTTCCATGGAAAGGATAATGGACGAATTCAATAAAATTCTTCTTGCCCCCGTGCCTGGAAAAGGACTTAAAATGCTGAGGGCCTCCGGCCTTTTAAAGGAATTTTTCCCGGAACTGGATCAGTTGCACGGAGTGGAAGTGGTTGAAGGCAAAGCCCATAAGGATAACTTCTTTCATACCGTGCAGGTGCTGGACAACCTGGCTGAAAAAACCGATAATCTCTGGTTGCGATGGGCTGCCCTGCTTCATGATATTGCCAAACCGGCTACCAAGAAATATTATCCGGGGGTAGGATGGACCTTCCACGGTCATGAGTTTCTTGGGAAAAAAATGGTGCCCCGGATTTTCCGGAGACTTAAGCTTCCCATGAATGAAAAAATGAAGTATGTCCAGAAACTGGTGTTGCTTCATTTGAGGCCCATTGTGCTGAGCACCAACGTGGTGACTGACTCTGCCGTAAGAAGGCTGCTTTTTGAAGCCGGAGACGACATCGACGACCTGATGCTGCTGTGTGAGGCTGATATTACATCGGGCAATCCCGAAAAAGTAAAAAAATATCTTGAAAATTTTGAACTGGTCAGGAAAAAGCTGCGCGAGATTGAAGAAAAAGACCACCTGCGCAACTGGCAGCCGCCGGTATCGGGCGATGATATCATGCAGGCCTTTAACCTGAAGCCTTCCCGGGAGGTCGGCATTATCAAGGCAGCCATAAGGGAAGCCATACTGGAGGGAGAAATTCCAAACCAGCGGGAGGAAGCCTACAAACTGATGCTGGAAGAAGGGAAAAAACTGGGCCTGACCCCCGATAATTCAAAAAATTAATGGTTAAATTTGTTGTAGCACTTGAATAAAAGGATTGTTAAAAAAAACCGGTTTCTTAATGCATATTTACCGTTTCAGAATAACCTTCGAAGACCAGGATGAATTTTTCAGGGAGTTGGAAATACTTGCTGACCAGAATTTTGAAGAGTTTCACCAGGCCATTACCAAAAACCTGGAAATTGATCCCGGAATGCTTTCCTCATTTTATATTTGCGATCACCAGTTCAGGAAAAAAAAGGAGATTTCTCTTCTTGACATGGATCCCGATTCCAATGAAGATGAAAATGAAGGGGTCCTGGTCATGAAGGATACCCTTTTAAGCGATGCAATTGACGATCCCCACCAGAAACTGCTATATGTATATGACTACCTGAATTACTGGACCTTTTACATAGAACTCCTGAAAATTTCCAGGGCCCAGGAGGGAGTTTCCTATCCACGGTTTTCGAAAGCAAAGGGTTTGACCCCAAGGGAGTTAAAAGCCACCCCACAGCAAGTTCCCGGGGTAGAAAAGGGAATGGACCTGGGGTTTGACGAAGACGAAATTGATCCCGAAGACATGGAAAGACTTGATGGAAGGGAAGATTTCGGAGGGAGTAATGAAGAGGATTTCAGCCAGGGACCTGATGAGGACGACTTTTAAAGATAAAACCCTGATTGTACTTACCGGACCTACCGCAGTTGGAAAAACCGACCTGAGTGTTGATATTGCCCATGAACTGAATACCGAGATCCTTTCTGCCGATGCCAGACAGTTTTACAGGGAATTGAAAATCGGCACCGCAGCCCCTGAAGATTTTCATTTGCAAAAGATAAAGCACCATTTTGTGGGGCACTTATCCATTTTCGATTATTATAACGTTTCTCTTTTTGAGCAACAAGCCCTTAAGGTACTGGAAACGGTTTTTCAGAAGACGGACTATGCGGTTTTAACCGGCGGTTCCGGCTTGTATATCGATACCCTTTGTCATGGCATTGACCAGCTTCCTGATGCAGAACCTGAGGTGAGGCAAAGGATAAAACAGGTGCATGCCAAAGAGGGTATCGATGGTCTCAGGCAGTGGATAAAAAAAATTGACCCTGCTTATTACAGGCAGGTAGACCTTGCCAATCCCAACCGCATAAAGCGTGGCATTGAAGTGTTTCTGAGCACCGGGACTCCATTTTCGGAATTGAGAAAAAAACAATATAAAGAACGGCCTTTCCAAATTAAGCGAGTTATCATCAACCGCGAGCGGGAAGAACTTTTTAGCAGGATCAACCGCAGGGTTGACCTTATGGTTGAACAGGGCCTGATTGAAGAAGCCATTGGCCTTTTCCGCTACCGGCATCTCAATGCACTGAATACTGTTGGCTACAAAGAACTTTTTTCCTGGATTTCCAATTGCTGGTACCTGAAGACTGCACTTGAAAAAATCAAAACAAACTCACGCAGGTATGCCAAACGTCAGCTCACCTGGTTTAAGCGATATGAGGATGCGCGTTGGTTTCATCCTGATGACAAAAAGGAGATAATGGATTATATCAGGAAAAAGCCCTGATGCCGGGGAAAAATTATTTGCCGCTGTGGTATTCCAGCAGCCCTTTCATTGGAGAAGTCTGGAAAACCGTGGGAGTTACACCATACTTTTTGGCAGAAACCATAAGAACTTTTTTGAAATGAAAACCTATGGAACCGATGCATCCAAAAGGAAGTGTCTGGTAACCGGTAAATTTGGTCACCTGCTCTTCGAAAAAGGCATCAAAGCAATTTTCCACCAGTTGAAAGATAAATGGGTGATTGAGTTGAGTTTTTAAAAACCTGGTAAAAGAGGCCAGGAAGCGGTTTGGGTTTGGCTGCTGATAAAGGGTGGTCAGTATTTCTTCATGCGAAAGTCCGCATTGCTGGTCAAAGGCTTTTTTTATCTCTTCAGGAATGCGGTTTTTCAAATGCAGGCCAATATAGGTTTTGCCAAGATGGGCTCCGCTTCCCTCATCCCCAAACATATACCCAAGAGAAAAAAGACTTTCTGCAACATCTTTTCCATCATAAAGGCATGCGTTAGAGCCGGTACCAAGAATACCTGCAATGCCTTTGCTGTTTCCAAATAAAGCCCTGGCAGCTGCCAGCAAATCATGTTCAACCTCTATATGGGTTTTGCCAAAGATCTTTCTCAGCCCTTTTTCAATTACTGCCTTTTTGGAAGGGGAGGAACAGCCGGCGCCATAGAAAAAAACCCTGTCAATTTGTTCAGGAATCAGTTTTCCGAAAAAATCGGTTTTCAATACCATGGCCATTTTTTCGAAAGAAACATAATATGGGTTGAATCCAACAGTTTTGATTTCCCGGGCCACATTACCATTCTCAATAAGCCACCAATCGGTTTTTGTACTGCCGCTGTCTGCCAGTAATATCATTTCAGGATTATTTATTTTCAGTGGAGGATGGTTCTTCAGTACGGACCAGCAACTCTTTGGCCAGTAATTCTTTGAGTTGCATGGGCTTGATGTTTCTGCGGATCTGCCCGCTTTTGAACCAGGCAATCCTTCCGGTTTGCTCACTTACCACAACGGCAACCGCATCACTTTGTTCGGTAATGCCCAATGCTGCGCGATGGCGAAGACCGAGGGTTTGCGGAAACCTGGGGTTTTCGGAAACCGGCAGCACACAGCGGGCTGCCATTATGCGGTTGCCGGTAATGATCACCGCTCCGTCATGTAGAGGGCTGTTCTTGTAAAAAATGCTTTCCAGCAATTGTTGTGAAATCTTCGCATCCAGCATTTCCCCCGTTTCAAGGAAAAACTCCAGTTCGTTTCTGTTGGTAAAAACCAAAAGCGCCCCGGTTTTGCTCAGAGATAAGTTTTCGCAGGCATTCACGATGGGTGAAACATTCAGTTTGGTTTCCTCACCGAAAGTCCAGAGTTTTTTAAAAATTCCCTTTGACCCCCTGGTAAGGATGCTCCGGGTACCGATGAGCAGCAAAAACTTGCGGATCTCCGGCTGAAACACAATAATCAGGGCAAGCACCCCCACACTGATAAATTGCCCGAGAATGGCCGTAAGCAGCTCCATTTCAAACATGCGCACCAGCCACCAAAGCAGGTAAATGGAAAGTATGCCCAGAAAAATGTTGAGTGCACCGGTACCCCGTATCAGCATAAACAGCTGATAAAGCAATACCGCCACCAAAAGGATGTCGATGATGTCCAGGAATCTTATCTGTAAAAATGCGGGAACCATTACCGGTACCATATATCTGTCAGCTTTTTGTCAAAGGCAAAATTAATCCATTTGATTTTGCCGGCGAACCATTTGGGTTATTTTTATTGCCTCCACAGCTTCTTTTACGTCGTGAACCCTTAATATATCCGCTCCTCTCAGCAGGGCCATGGTGTTTACAACAGTGGTGCCGTTCAGGGCATCAGATGCCCCAACATTAAGCACCTTGTTGATCATTGATTTCCTTGAAACCCCTGCCAGAACCGGCACATCAAATATTTTGAAAAAATCCAGGTTGTGGAGCAATTCATAATTATGCTCCACGGTTTTGCCAAATCCAAAACCCGGGTCAATGATGATATCGTGCACTCCTGCCCGGTTCAGATCGAATATCTTGTCGGCAAAATAACACACCACCTCTCTTAACACATCATCATACCGGGGGTTTTTCTGCATTGTGAGCGGTGTGCCTTTGATGTGCATGATGATGTAAGGTACCTGCAGCCGGGCAATGGTTGAAAACATGTTTTTATCGAAAGCCCCTGCCGAAATATCATTGATCATATGGGCGCCGTGTTCAATGGCAGCTTCGGCAGTAAGTGCATTGTAGGTATCCACCGAAAAAATGGTTTCAGGAAACTCCTTTACAAGGGCTTTCAGGCCGGGAAGCAAACGCCCGGTCTCTTCTTCGGGTATTATCAGGTCGGCACCTGGCCGCGTCGAAGCAGCCCCCACATCAATGATCTGTGCTCCTTCAGTCAGCATTTGCTCCGCGTGCGAGAGCATGGAGGAAAGGTCAGCGTATTTCCCTCCGTCAAAAAATGAGTCAGGAGTAATATTCAGAATCCCCATTACAAGAGGTGAAGATAAATTTATAATTTTGCCCCGGCAACAAAGGGTCTTTTTTGGGCAAAAAAATGTATCTTTCGCCATGGGTTTTTTCTAGTAAATTTTTCTTAATAACCGACAATCAATGCAAGCATCGTCTGCCACAGATAAACAATACGACCAGGTAAAAAAAATCTGTCAGGATGTTTTCCTGAAAAAGATGCAGGATTATGGCAGCGCATGGAGGATATTGCGTCCTTCTTCGCTTACCGACCAGATATACATTAAAGCGCAGCGTATCCGGTCCCTGCAAAACAAAGGTACACAAAAAATCCTTGAAGGGATTACCCCCGAATTTATTGGGATTGTCAATTACTCCATCATGGGTCTGGTTCAGCTGGAAATGGGACCGAGCGAGCACCCCGATATGGACAGAATTGCCGCCTCTGAAAAATACGACTTCTATTTTGAAAAGGCCCGTACCCTGATGCATGACAAAAACCATGATTACTCCGAAGCCTGGAGGGAAATGCGGGTTTCTTCCCTTACCGATATCATCCTGATGAAACTTTTGCGCATAAAACAAATTGAGGACAACAAGGGCAAGACATTTGTTTCTGAAGGCATTGATGCCAATTATTATGACATCATCAATTATGCGGTTTTTGCGTTGATCAAACTGGAAATTGAAAAACCAATAGCCGGTTCATCATAAACTAATAAGTTGCCGTGATAAAATTTATTGCAAAACGCTTATGGTATGGATTGTGGGTTTTCCTGGGAGTGGTGACGGTGGTGTTTTTTCTTTTCAACGTGCTGCCGGGCGACCCTGCCCGCATGATGCTTGGGCAACGTGCCGATATCACCTCTGTGGAAGCCATACAGCGGGAGCTTGGACTTGACCGCCCCCTGCATGTTCAATACCTGAACTATCTCAATGACCTGTCGGTGATATCGCTGCACAACAACGAGCAGGAAGAAAGCCTGTTTTTCCTTGACCGGGAAAAGTATTCAGCAACAGTTTTGTTTTCCATCAGCAACCAATCCCTGGTGTTGAAAAAGCCCTACCTGCGAAGGTCTTACCAGAGTAACCGCCCGGTAACCGAGATACTTGCCACAGCTTTTCCCAACACCCTGCTGTTGGCTTCGGTGTCAATCTTGTTTGCCATGATCATCGGAATTGTATTGGGAGTTTTTTCCGCCCTGAAAGGAAACTCTCTTTTCAGTAAGGGAGCTTTGGTGTTTTCGGTTTTTGGCATGTCGCTTCCTTCGTTTTTTGCAGCCATTATCATAGCCTGGCTGTTTGCCTTTGTGCTGGGAGATGTTACCGGACTGAATATGACCGGAAGCCTTTATGAAGTAGATGATTTCGGAAGGGGAGAATATATCAGCTGGAAAAACCTGATACTTCCGGCCATCACTTTAGGCATCAGGCCCCTGGCCATTGTTACCGAACTTACCCGCAGTTCGCTCCGAAACGTCATGGCGCAGGATTACATCCGCACTGCCCGGGCCAAAGGACTTTCCATGTACCGGGTCATTACCCGGCATGCCATGAAAAATGCCATGAACCCCGTTATTACTGCAGTTTCCGGTTGGTTTGCCTCCCTGATGGCCGGAGCAGTTTTTGTTGAATATGTCTTTGACTGGAAGGGAATTGGGGTTGTTATTGTTGAAGCCCTAGAATATTATGACTTTCCCGTTATCATGGGAGCAGTTCTGCTGATATCCGTCATGTTGGTGTTGTTGAATATTGCGGTGGATATTATATACGGATACCTTGATCCCCGGGTACGCCTCCAATAAAAGTCAAGGGATTGGTTTTATTCCTTCATTGCCAAATTCCGTAAAAAATGAAGTAAATTTCCAAAAAACACTGAGGAAAAAGTTTGTACCTTGGTCGTTTTTCTGAGACCTATAAAAATCCAAAAAATATGAGAAAGAAAATTGTTGCCGGAAACTGGAAGATGAACCTGACCTATTCTGAAGGCCTGAGCCTTGCTGAAGAGGTCTGCAAAATATTAAATGAAAAAGGAATACAAGACCTTGAGGTGTTGCCGGAGGTTTTGTTTTTTCCACCATACCTGCACCTCAGCCAGGTGGTAAGTATCTGCAAGGAGCAGGAAGGCGTTTCTGCAGGAGCTCAAAACTGCCACACTGAAGCCAAAGGTGCTTACACGGGTGAAATATCTGCCCCCATGATCAAATCAACCGGGGCAACCCATGTACTGGTGGGCCACTCAGAGCGGCGCGCATATTTTTCTGAAGACGACCAGATGCTTGCAGGTAAAGTAAAGGCAGCACTGGAAAATGATCTTACCCCTGTTTTTTGCTGCGGGGAAAAACTTCCCGAAAGGGAAAAAGAAATTCACTTTGAGGTGGTGAGTTCCCAGGTTGAGAATGCCCTTTTCTGGCTGGATAACAACAGTTTTAATAAAGTGGTCATCGCTTATGAACCCGTTTGGGCAATTGGAACCGGGGTAACCGCTTCGCCGGAGCAGGCGCAGGAAATGCATGCCTTCATCCGAAAACTCATTAAAGAAAAATATGGAGAAGAAACTGCAGAGAATACCACCATTTTATATGGGGGGAGCTGCAATCCAAAAAATGCCCAATCACTTTTTTCTCAGAAAGATGTGGATGGAGGCCTGATTGGGGGAGCTTCGCTTAAAGCAATGGATTTTATAGGGATAATCAAATCCTTTTAGGCCCGGCGAAATTGTTGAAGGAAAAAAACACCAAAGCCACACTCATGGATTATATTGAATTAACCTGTAAAGTAATTCCACCTGAACCCTGGGTTGATATACTGATATCTCAGCTTGCAGATATTGGATTTGACAGTTTTGAAGAAACGGAAGATGGTTTCAAAGCTTACATCCCACTGAGCGATTACCGGGGTGAGTATATTGACCAGGCCTTGAAGCTTCCTGTTGTAGAAGGGGTTCCTGAAATTTTCTGGAGTACGGCCGAAATTGGCAGCCAAAACTGGAACCAGGTATGGGAAAGCAACTTTGAACCGGTAGTCATTGGAAAAAAATGCTATGTGAGGGCGCCTTTTCACCAGCCCCGTGAGGATGTTGAAATGGAGGTGATTATTGAGCCCAAAATGTCATTTGGTACCGGCCATCACGAAACAACAACCCTAGTGGCAGAGTGGCTGCTGGAAACCCCTTTGAAAGGTCTGTCACTGGTCGATATAGGTTGCGGTACCGGCATACTGGCCATACTGGCCGGTAAACTGGGTGCCAAACCCGTCACTGCCATTGATAATTATGTTTTTGCCTGGGAAAACACAAAAGAAAACATTGAACGCAACGGCCTTCCTTTTATCAAAGTTTTGCATGGTGATGCCTCTGTTCTGGGAGAGGAAACCTTCGATGTGGTTGTGGCAAATATTACCAGGAATGTGTTGCTGGAAGACATGGAAAAATACCATTCTGTTTTGAATAAAAACGGAATGATGTTTATCAGCGGTTTTATAGAAAAAGATAAAAAAATTATCAGCCTTAAAGCCGGTTCGCTGGGCTTAAAGCCTGCCGGTGAAAAAAAGGAAAAAGACTGGGTTTCACTTAAATTTATTAAAGCATAACCCAAAATGCCATTATTCCGTAAAAACAGGTATGATCAGGAAAATTTTATTTTTAGCAGTCTTGCCATTGTTGCTGCTAAGTGGTTTCTCCATTAATGAAAACCAGGATGGGGAGAAAGAGAATAAGTTGCCTCCTGCCATCAGGAACCTCTTCCAAAGGGTAGACCGTGGTGTAGAGGAAGAAGCCCGGAAACTTACGGACAGTCTTGCTGTGCTTTGGGAAAAGAATACTTTTTCTTCAGCCCAGGAGGACACCATTTTGAATGCCCTGAATAATATGCAGGAAATGCGGATGCGTGCATGGCCTGACCTGGGATTCTACCTGAAAACTGTTATGGCCATATCTCAAAGGGAGGATGCCGCTCAGCTTTTTTCAACCTGGCACGAAGGGTTGGCCCATTCTTTAAAACATCGTTCCCCAAGGCAAACCATAGACTTTATGGAAAGGTCTTACTGGTTTTTTTCCGATCATACCATTTACCGTACCGGCTCCATACACTGGAAAATCAGGAAAGGGGAGGTCAATGCCAAAGCCGGAGACAACGGCCTGGAAGTGGTTTTTTCGGGCAGCGATCTTTTGTGTTATGCCCAGGGCGACAGCAGCGTGGTGTATAACACCTCAGGTCATTTTTCCTTTTATGCTTCATCATTGTCAGCCCGGGGCGGAAAAATCACATGGGAAAGGGCCGGAAGTGATCCTTCCGATGTTTATGCCAACTTAAAGGATTTTGAAGTAGAGCTTTCAAGGCCAAGCTTTGAGGCAGATTCTGCTTTGCTTTTTCACAGGGAGTTTTTTCATGAACCCCTTTCAGGAAAAGTTACCGAACGCATCCTGGCCGAGGTGCGGCCTGCAAACGCCAGGTTTCCGCGCTTTGATTCTTATCAGCAGGTTCACAGCATTCCAGACCTCTTTCCGGGCATCAACTATCGCGGAGGATTTGTTTTGCAGGGAGGAAGTGTTTTGGGAGCGGGTACTGCGCATGAGCCTGCAGTATTGAATTTCTATAAAGAAGATTCTCTTTTTGTTCATGTGGCCGCTACCAGCTTCAGCATCAGGCCCGACCGCATCAATTCCGATCATGCTTCTGCCAGCGTGTATTTTGCCAGTGACTCCATCCATCATCCCGGACTTTCCATACGTTACCTTCACCATAATGGGGAACTGTCGCTGATGCGCAACGAGAAAGGGCGTTCCAGGGCGCCATTTTCCAATACTTACCATAAAATGGATATGTATTGTGAGGCACTTTACTGGAACATCCATGAAAATGAAATAAACCTGCAAATGATCAGGGGCATCAGCGATGCCAGGGAAGCCATTTTTGAGTCCCATAGCTTTTTCAGCCGGCAACGTTACCTGCGGATGCAGGGTATAGATGACATTCACCCTCTTTCGCGTTTGAGTGCTTTTTCCAGAGAGGTTCGCTCCAGATCCTTCCCTTTGAGTCAGTTTGCCAGGCATGTCAGGCGGCCGGCATCTGTGGTCAAATCCGACCTGGTTAAATTAACATACATGGGCTTGCTTTCCATTGATGAGGAAACTGAAATTATTACCCTGTACGACCGCTTATTTCATTATATAGCAGCCAATGCAGGAATGGCCGATTACGACGTGATACAGATTAATTCTTATGCAGGGGTCAATGCATCCATCAACCTGGATAATTTCGACCTGCAAATGAACGGTGTGGAACGTATTCCGCTGAGTAATGCCAAAAATGTGGTCATTCACCCCCACGACCAAAAAGTAGTAATGCAGGGCAACCGTGATATGTATTTCCACGGGCGCATCGAATCAGGTCTTTTCGACTTTTTCGGGAAGGAGTTTTACTTCAATTATGATGACTTCAAAATCAACCTGATCAATACCGATTCAATGAGTTTCAGGGTGCGTTCGTTCGAACCCGATTCAAGGGGACGACATACGGAAGTGCGGGTGCAAACGGTACTGGAAGGAATAAACGGGGAATTGCTGGTAGA
>SLRE01000158.1 GCA_007131125.1 Bacteroidales bacterium
ACCTGGCATAAGGGGTTACCCATGAATGTATAGGAAATATTCCCGCGGCTGCAAAACCGCCTGCAAGAAGGAACAAGAAACTTACCGTGGTGTATGGCGTTGTGGTTTCAAGTTGAAGTACAGTAATATTTGCCGATCCTCCCAGGGATACTGCCATTACTGCTCCAATTGCCATAAAACCGTGTGAGGCTCCAAACAGGATCATGGTTTTTTTGCCCATGCCAGCACTTTCCTCCTCAAAACCGCTTGCCAGCAAGTAAAACGGGATGGCCGATACTCCCCACAAAAAAACCAGGGTGTAAAGGTGAACTGAGGTAAGAATTGCGAAACCCAGTCCGGCACTGAATAAAAACCACACAAAGAAACGGTCTGAGCCGGGAGACCAGTTTTTGCTGACAGTCGCATCAAATGCCAAAACCACCATTAAAATGCCAAAAAAGAGCAGCATTACACCTGATGCCCCCTCTGTGGTAAAACCCAGGTAATGGCTTATGCTATGCAACAGAGCAGGGTAGTGTGGGGAAAGAAACAACCGCCAGGTCAAGGCCTGATCATTCAAAACATAAAAGATGCCTGCCAATGTAATTAAGGATGTAATTACCGGGATAAGTTTTATGGTTCTCCCTTGCCTGGCAGGGAAAAAATAAAGCACCAGACTCAGCATTAACGGCAGCAAAATTATGATTGGAATGGCAGGCATAACTTGTCCAGATTTTGGCCCATTGGTATTTTGAGTTCTGCTTCCCTGATAAACCAGTTGTTTTATCAGTAAACATACAAAAATAATTTCGGTTCAGGTAAATTTCACATCAGCGAATCTCCTAAAATAGTTAATGTTTGGGAACATTATGATTGTGGGATAGGTTTTTTCAGCAGGAACCTGAAACCTGCCTTGTAATTTCCGGTTTCCTGTTTGGAATTAAATTATCCGGAAGCTTCCAGTCCCTATTACCGGGGCTGGAAGTTCTTTTAACCTGCACAGCAATTTCATGTTTCCGGAAAGTCCTTTATTTGCCGTCTTCCGGATTGAAAAGACCGTTTATTACTGAAAATAATGATTGACAGGTTTCCATTTCCCTTTTTTCAGGGATTGAAAGTTTTTTTTTTACATGCATCTTTGCAGCGGTTTACAGATGATATTTTTGGTGACCCTGACAGACCGGATCAACCAATCTATTTGAAGCTCCAATTCAATACTGATAATGAAAAGCCCAAATATCCCTGCCTTCCTGATTTTATTCCTTTTGTTGATTATACAACCTTTCAATATATCGGCCGAAACCGTATCAATAAAGGGCGTAATTATAAACGACCGAAATGAAAGCCTTCCTGCTGCCACCGTGCAGCTTAATAACGGGGAGTATGGGATGGTAACCGATTTGGATGGACGTTTTGAGTTCAGCGGATTGCCTGCACAAACATACATGCTTGAGGCCTCCTATATGGGTTATGAGTCCTATATCATCCTGATTGAGCCGGACCAGGTTTCAGAACCGCTGGCCATCAGAATGGAGCCTTCAGAACTCCTGTTGCAGGAAGTTCAGGTAGCAGAAAGCCGAAGGCAGATTGCCAGGCGGGTAAATTCCATCTCGGTGGAACATCTGCAGGAAGATTTTTTTGCAGGAAATAAAGCAGGTAACCTGATGCGCACCCTGAGGAGGATTCCGGGCGTGCATTCCATGGATGCAGGTACAGGCATGTCGAAGCCCATGATCAGAGGACTTGGGTTTTACAGGGTGGTATTTGCACAAAACGGGATCAAGCAAAGCGGCCAGCATTGGAGTAATCATACCGGCATCAGCATCGACCAGCATGCCATCAGCCAGATGGAGATCATCAAAGGGCCTTCCTCATTAAGATATGGTTCAGATGCCATTGGGGGCGTGATAAACATCCTGCCCGCCTCGATTCCCGGTGAAGATCAATGGGAGGCAAATGTATCGCTTACAGCAAAATCAAACACAGAATGGCTGGGTGCTTCCACGGGCTTTTCCGGCCGGAGTGGCGACTTTTATGTTCACCTGAATGCCTCGCACAACCGATTTGGTGATTTCCGTGTTCCCGACACCGATGTCTTTTTGCTCCCAGCCCCTGCGGGTGCCGCTGAAGCTACACACGAGGTCGAACTTGGCGACCATGCCCACAATACCGCTGGTGAAGAAACGGGGGTATCCCTTGTTACAGGGATAGTAAGACCATGGGGCAACTCCTACTTCGATATGCGGTTCCATTCAATAGAAAACGGTTTTTTTGATTATATCGGACTGCAACATGAGTCACAGCGGGCGGAGCACATGGCAAGCACAAGGGAGATCAACCTTCCTTATCAGAAAGTGTCCGACTATGCCATCAACCATTTCACCAACCGGTATTTCGGCGAAAACAAACTGGAGGTAGCCTTCGGCTATCAACTAAACACTTCAACCGAACACAGTATCCTGACCGACAGAACCGGCAATCGTTTTGAAGACCTGATTTATTACCGTGCAAAAGATAACCTGGAATTGCAGTTCGACCTGCATCACCTGACGGCCAACGCAAGTTATTCTTTCAGGAATGTTGACAGGCATCAGTTCGACCTGATCATTAACACAAGCTATGAGCAAAACAAAACAGATGGCTTCAGCCATATCCTTCCCGACTATCAACGAACTTCTGCAGGAGCCGGCGTGATCCACCGGTATGAGCTCTCACCCGAATGGATCATCAATAGCGGTTTGCGAGTCGATTATCACCTGGCAAACATGGAAGAAAGCCTGAATCCGGATCCAGCCTACGGAGACTCTATATTTAATCCGGATTTTGAAGAAAATTACCTGGGCACGGCATTTTCCCTGGGCGTGAATTATCTTCCCGGCTCAAGCCAAATCATCAAAGCACACATTGGCAAAAGCTTTCGGGTACCGGCAATCTATGAACTTGGCGCATATGGCCTGCACAGACACGAAGGCAGGTTTGAGCGGGGCGATCTGGACATAAAGCCGGAAGAAGCCTGGCAGCTGGATCTCGGTTATGAAATAGAATCTGATGCACTCCATCTCATGTTAAGCCCTTTTGTCAATTATTTCACCAACTACCTCTTCCTGAACCCGACCCCGGAACTCAGACCCGAAGGACAAGTTTACCAGTACCATCAAAATAAGGCCCTGCTTTATGGGGGGGAAGTCAGCCTGGAATATGACTGGACAGAGAGAATCCACATCCAGGCAGGCATCGAATACGTTTATGCACTAAATCTGGACCTGAAACGCTCCCTGCCATTCACCTCGCCTATGTCGGCTATTACGGGCGTGGAATATGCTTTTGAAGACAGAGGTATTTTCAGGAACATACACCTGGGTTTAGAAGGGCTATGGGTTGGGGCACAAACCAACACGGTACCTAATGAACTCAATACCCCGGGATATTTTAGCCTGAACATGCACGCCTCTGCCGTGATGCAACTGGGCAAACAGGAATTGAACCTCACCTTGCGGGTGAATAATGCCCTTGACAACCGTTACTATGACCACGTAAGCTTTTACCGCAGGATGCGGATCCCGGAACCGGGAAGAGACGTGCAACTGTTTGTGCAAATTCCCATTAACAAGTAAAAACCCCAAAATCTATTAACTCAAAAATTATTAAATCATGAAAAAATATCTGAGAGGCACCATGCTGTTGTTTATAGCATCCCTACTTATGTTTTGGGCATGTGCTGAAGATGAAGATACGGTGGTGTTGCAACCTACTGTTGAGGTACTTTCCCCGGAATACTGCGACACTATTTGGTTTGATGAACCTTTCACCTTTAGAATCCGGGTTACAGATCCGGGCAAAAAAGGATTAGGGGCAGTAAGTTTTGATACGCATCATAACTTCAATCACCACACACACGGTTCGCACCTGCCCTGCGACATGGATCCCAAAAAGGAAGCTGTCCGTCCCTTTGAGAATGTATGGATCTACGATCTGCCTGACGCGGAAACGGATTATATCTTTGAAAAAGAAGTTACCATTCCATCAGCTGCAGGAGAAGATACCTATCACGATTACGGTGATTACCATTTTCATATATACGTAACAAACAGCCAGGGATACCAAACCTTTACAACTTTGGATTATAAGCTAATCTACCGTGAAGGCCACCCGGATGATCCTTGGGAATAGTTGCAGAGAATTCTTTACCGTTCGTTCAGCAGACAATCTGCGCTTACAGGCCTTTATCGCTGTTTTAAGGAGAAAACCAAATATACACAATGAACGCACCCTGAAGACCACTGTTTTTAAACGAAAAAATGCAAATCAATTAATAATCAATCAAATGTTCAACCCAAATCCTTTGAAAAAGGATATTAATTACCATTTACAATGAATACAATGAAAAAATTTTTTGGAGTACTTACCATTTTATTGCTGATCTCTTTTGTAATCAGCTCTTGTGATAAAGAGGAAATTGACACAACAACACCTCCTGAAGTGTATGATTTTGTTGCAGGAACACATCCCCCGAACGTGAGCGATACAATCGTTAAAACACCCGGTGCTGAGATCATCGTTGACTTTAAGGCACGCTCAATGAATGATGGCAGGCTTGATGCTTACCACATCGAAATTCACGACCATCCTGAAAGCGGAAACCCGGAGGATGAGTACAAAATTATCGATGAGTTATTTGATAATGATGCTTTTTTTAAGGGACTGCGCAATGCCAGTGTGCATAAGCACATCGGTATTCCCGAAGAAGCTCCGCTGGGTGAATATCATGTGGAAGTATTGGTCATAGATGAGTATGGAAATTCAACTATGGTTGATACGCTGCTATTCCTTGTTGAAGACACCGAATAACCAGGAAGACCACACTTGTTCCTGCGTTATATCGCATTGACAAAGGCAAATTTGCAAATTATACCGGGCCGTTCCGCTTTATTAAGGAAAACAAATCGGTCCGGTATGTTTTGCATCTGTTTTTGATTATTGCCGGTAAATTTTCTTTTTAATACGGCTTTTTTTGAAAGGTACTTGATAAAAAAACATAGTTAACCCGCTTCGATGTGAAGCGGATTTTGGAATGTTGATTCTGTTGGAAAATTCCCGTTTTAATCAGGGAAAATCCGTATATTCGGGAAAGCAAAATTTCACAAAAATTTTTTTCATTGCCCTGCATCCGGATTTCCTGGCTAACATGAAAACATACGCATATGTATTTGACGAAAAAAACTTACATTAAACCCGATATGAAGCTGGGGGGGTTGTTTTTTGAGAACCCTTACCTTCTGCTGATGATGGAGCATTTCAATTTGGATTTTGTGGTTAATGACAAAACCATAGAAAAAGTTTGTCAAGAAAGCTCCATCAATTCCAATATCTTTGTTGACATTGCAAATCTCTATAATGGTTTTAATGATTTGGATGCCAAAAAATATACAAAAACCGATATTTTAACCATTGTCAATTTCCTGAAAAACAGCCACAATTATTATAAAGAAGAAAAATATCCTGAAATACAAAGCCTGATCAATAAGATATTAAAATTAAATGAAACAAGAGAAATAAAGCTTATAAGCAAATTTTTTGGTGAATATTTCAATGAGGTGATCGACCATCTTGATTATGAGGACCAGGTGGCTTTCCCCTACTTTCTGAATTTACTGGAAGATGGCCGTAATATCCCAAAGGGAAAGGATTATTCTGCAAAAATTTACAGCGACCATCATACTGATATTGAGACCAAGTTGATGGAATTAAAAACCCTGTTGTTGCGCCATATTCCATTAGGAAAAGATCGTTCGCTGCGCAGGCGGCTTATTATTAGCCTGTTCGAACTGGATTATGATTTAAATATACACTATTTAATAGAAGAATCAGCATTGACTCCTCTTATTGAAAAAATTGAAAACGGGTTTAAAAAGTGACAGATTGCAAAATTTATATAGCAATTGTTGAACACTCCTACATTATCTGTGAAGGACTGTCAAATATTCTGTTAAAATCTGATCACCATTCCCAGGTGTTCAGGTTTGAAAGCCTTCAGGAACTATCTGAATTCCCTGGCAGAGAAAAACTAAACATGGTCATTATTAACCCTTCTTTTGCAATATCAGACAGAAAAGACTTTTTTGCGCTCAGGAAAAGCCTGAAAAATGCCAAATGGTTAGGTTTAATATATTCCTATTTTGATAAAAAAATAATAGAACTCTTTGATGATACCATTGAAATATCCTACGATCCATCCGACATTAAAAAAATCATATCAAAAATATCAAAGGAGGATTGGCCCTGCCTGGAAGAGGACCAGGTGGAAGAGTTAAGCGAACGGGAAAAAGATGTGTTGATTGAGTTGGTTAACGGTTTTTCCAACAAAGAAATAGCAGAAAAGCTGAATATCAGCACCCACACCGTAGCCAGTCACAGAAAAAATATAACCTCTAAAATCGGTGTGAAATCCCTTGCCGGATTAACCATATACTCCATTACCAAAGGAATTATCTCTTTGGAGGATTTGTAGTTTTTAAAAAACAATCAAACCATCTGGTTTCCGATAATTCTGAAGTTTCCGGTCCCTAACGGGAGCTGGAAGTTCATGGAATTTCGAACCTGTATGGCAATTTCTGGTTTCCTGTTACTCATACCCCAATCCGTTGCTTCATATTATGCTGACCAAGGTGGGCGCTCCCAAAAATCCGCGACTTATTGAGGGTTTACAGAATCTCACCATCCCATAATTTTTCAATAAAAATATCCCAGGGAAGGATGTACACAACCCCGCTTTTGCGCGGACGTGGATCATTGCTGACCAAAATGAGTTTTTTTACGGTATATTCTTCCGCAAAACTTTTCAAACCTTTCAGGTGCCGTTCCTGGGCCTGCCGGGTTGCTTTCACTTCAATGGCTACTTCATGGTCGCCAAGAATAAAATCGGTCTCAAGCCCGGAGGTAGTGCGCCAGTAGCTTATGGGGTATTCTTTTTGAGAATAATGTCTGTGGGCATAGATCTCATGATAAATATAATGTTCAAAAGCTTTGCCGAAAGCTTCGCTCCCTGCCTCAATATGGTGACGCTTTAAAAGGTAATTGGCAA
>SLRE01000272.1 GCA_007131125.1 Bacteroidales bacterium
ATTAATTTTATAAAAAAAAGTAGAGATCAACACCAATTATGCGCTTCAGAATCGATATGGACCTTGTGGGCGAAGGCCCACACCTTCTTCCCGTAAGCTACCAGCCCGAAATTTCTTCCTGGATCTTTAAAACCCTGCATTTTGGCAGCAACTCCCTTTTCAGGTGGTTGGAAAAAGGAAGCTACCTCGACAAGAACAATGAATACCACCTGTATACTTTTTCCAATTTTAAGCTAAGGGATTTTTCACATGAAGATGACCGCCTGCTGATCAAACAATCTTCCACAAGCATGTGTCTTTCGCTGGTTGCCGCCGAAGGCATTGAACCCTTTATTACGAATTTGCTTCAGGAGCAGGAGCCCCGTATCGGCGACAAAAAAAGCAAGGTGCAGTTTAAGGTAAGTGGGGTGGAGCGTTTACCTGATCCGGAGTTTTCGGAAAACATGAAACTTTCCTGTATTTCTCCGCTGGTGCTTGTAAACAAAGAAAAAAAGAATCCTGAATTCCTGTCACCCGATGAAAAAAACTATGGGGTGTTGTTTTTTAAGAACCTGATGGCCAAATATGCCCACATGGTCAAGCAGCTACCCAGCGCTTCGCAGGGAGGGCTCAGCGGCTTGTCCGATCTTCAGTTCAGGCTGCTTGGAAAACCCACCTCAAGGGTGGTAAAGATCAATCCCGGCACACCTTACCAGGAATCCATAAAGGGGTATTTGTTTGATTTCTCCCTGAAGGCGCCTGCTGAGCTCATCCGCCTGGGTTACCATGCCGGATTTGGTGATCATGGCTACCAGGGCTTCGGTTGCTGCAAAGTGAAAAAATAATAACCTTAAGAAACCTAAATCCGCTCTTCAGGTCTTATTGGCTTTTCCGGCTAATACCCTGCTGCCTGTCCGTCTTTTCTGGACTCGGAAGCCCCGTAATAGACTTTGTTTACCGGGTCCCACATGATGGCCTGGTAACCGCCATATGGCCCGGAAGCCCATTGAATGCGGTGCCCTTTCTCCATAAGTTCTCTCAGCGTTTCATAGGGGAAGCCTGATTCCAGGTTCAGGATGCCCCCGTCGGTCATTTGCTGGCCGGTGGGTTCTGATGAGCCCCGGTGGTGTATCCTCGGTGCGTCCCCGGCTTCCTGCAGGTTCATTCCAAAGTCGATCATGTTGATCACGATCTGTGCATGCCCCTGTGGCTGCATTGCTCCGCCCATCACCCCAAAGCTCATAAAGGGTTTATCGTTTTTGGTGATAAACCCGGGAATGATGGTATGAAAAGGCCTTTTGCCCGGTTCGTAGGTGTTGAAATGTCCTTCTTTCAGGGTAAACCCTTCTCCCCGGTTTTGCAGTACAAACCCAAGCCCGGGAGGAGTCATCCCGCTGCCCATTCCGCGGTAGTTGCTTTGTATGAGCGATACCATATTCCCGTCTTTATCGGCCACAGTCAGGTATATTGTGTTTGGTGATTCTTCCAGGCCGGGAGCATATTGGCGGGAAGCCCTGTCGGGGTCGATCAGTTTCCGCCTTTCAGCTGCATATTCCTTTGAAATGAGCTTTTCCACAGGCACCGGGCTGAAGTCCATGTCGGCATAATAGCGCGCACGGTCTTCGAAGGCCAGCTTTTTTGCCTCAACAAAAAGGTGGATATATTCGGGGCTGTAAAGTCCTTTGGAAGCAATATCATACCCTTCGAGGATGTTGAGGATTTGCAGGGTGGCAATGCCCTGACCGTTGGGTGGCAGCTGCCATACGTCATAGCCCCGGTAATTGGAAGATACCGGCTCCACCCATTCGCTCTGGTGAGCGGCGAGGTCCTCATAACTGAGAAATCCCCCGTTTTCCCGTATATAGGTTTCGATGGTACGAGCAATCTCTCCTTTATAAAAAGCATCTCTTCCCTCCCTGGCAATAGTTTCGTAAGTATTTCCCAGGTAAGGGTTTTTGAATATTTCTCCCTTTTCGGGCATGCGGCCGTCGGGCATATAGGTTTCTTTAAAGTTGGGAAAGCCTTCCAGGATAGGTGCCGACCGCTTGAGGTAATAGGCGATGAGTTCTGTTACCGGGAAGCCTTCACGGGCGTAATCTATGGCCGGTTGGAGGATGGCCGTCATATCCAGTTTCCCGAATTTTTCATGCATTTCAAACCATCCGTCCACGGTACCGGGAACGCTCACGCTGAGGGCTCCGCGCTGTGGGATGAGTTCATAATCGTTGTCGTGAAAATAATCGATGGTAAGGCTTTTGGGAGAGCGACCGCTGGCATTGAGGCCATGGAGTCTGGCGGTTTCCGAATCCCATATAATGGCAAAAAGGTCGCCCCCGATCCCGCAACCGGTGGGTTCCATCAGTCCCAGTATTGCATTGGCTGCAATGGCGGCGTCTACCGCACTGCCTCCCTGTTTCAATATGTCGAGGGCCACCTGTGTAGCCAGAGGGTGACTGGTGGCAGCCATTCCGTTTTGTGCGATCACTTCCGAGCGGGTGGCAAAATTGTGACCTGTCACGCGGTCCTGTGAAAAGGCTTGTAAGGTCAAAAGGCTTAGCAATAAAGCCAGGGAAAGGTAATTTTTTATCATGGCAGGAAAGTTTGGTTACAGGAACCAAACCTACGCCAAATTTCGCGGATTCCCAAAAAATGTTTTGGGCGGGAGGGATGCCGGTGGATTGAGGTTTTTAGATTTCGCCCTGACGGTTGAAAACGTATTGCAGGATGTTGGCTCCCATTCTCAATGCTTTTAATCGCACCTCTTCGGGATTGTCGTGTACGACTTGGTCTTCCCATCCGTTGCCCAGGTCAATCTCGTAAGTGTAATAAAGCACCAACCTTCCTTCATAGATGATGCCAAAACCCTGGGGCGGCTTGCCGTCGTGCTCGTGGATTTTGGGCGGGCCATCAGGAAAAGGAAATGTCTGATGATAAATAGGGTGGGAGAAAGGGAGTTCCACCAGTTCGTGGTCCGGGAAAACCTTTTTGATTTCCCTTCGGAAATAGGGATCCAGCCCGTAGTTGTCGTCAACGTGAAGAAACCCCCCGCCAATAAGGTAGTTGCGAAGATTTTCGGCTTCCTGTGCAGAGAATACCACGTTGCCGTGTCCGGTCATATATACGAAAGGATAATTGAAAAGCTGTGCGCTTCCCACTTCAACGGTGCCAATACGTTTGCTGATGGTGGTGCCGATATGTTCATTGGCAAACTCCACCAGGTTAGGCAGGGCAGTAGGATTGGAATACCAATCGCCCCCGCCCCGGTATTTCAGGGTGGCGATCTGGTAGTTCTGCGCGCTGGCCGAAATGCTGAAAATGATCAAAAAAAAGAAAAATATTTTTTTCATGGGATTAATATTTTTTTCAAAACGGGCCGATGCCTGCCCCATCTGTATTGCAAAACCTGCCATTACGTAATCCTTCACCTGTGTGTGAACTCCTTTAAAATGGGTCTTTCCCTCCAAAAAACCCTGTTTGGTTTTTCCGGGATAGATGCCGGAAGTGTAACTAAATCAGGTTGTTCAAAAAATTGGCCTCAATACAAAGTGCCAGGGCGGCGGTTTCAGTTCTTAAACGATGCTGCCCCATGGTTATTGCCTCAAATCCTTTGCCTCCGGCGGTATTCACTTCTTCGGGAGAAAAGTCGCCTTCAGGGCCGATGAGGATCAGCACATCCTGCCCCGGCACATAAAGCTCCCTGAAAGGTTTTTTATCTCCTTCCTGGCAATGGGCAATGAATTTTTTCCCCTCCGGGTTCTGCTCCAGGAAATCATTCAGTTTTAAAGCCGGGTTCAACACCGGTAACCATGGCCGCAGGGCCTGTTTCATGGCGGCAATCATGATCTTTTGCAACCTGGGTAGCTTTACTACGTTTCTTTCGCTATGTTCACAAAAAACAGGGGTGATCTCGTCCACCCCGCATTCGGTGGCCTTTTCCAGGAACCATTCAAAGCGGGCAATGTTTTTGGTTGGGGCCACGGCCATATGCAAATGAAACGGTCGCCTGAATTGTTGTTCCTGTCTTTTGGTGATTTGCACCACGCATGCCTTTGGGTGCGGCTCTGAAAGGGCGGCTTTGTGCCAGACCCCCTTGCCATCGGTCAGGATCACCTCATCTCCTTCCTGCAATCTCAAGACTTTTGTACAATGGCGGGATTCCTCCGGGTTTAAAGTCAGCAGGTCATCTTTTATTTCAGGAATGTAAAAAACATGCATTTGATTTGGGCAGGGTGTTTTTTGGTTTGGCATTTCCGGGATGGTCTAACCTTTTAGCCCCGGTAAAAACAAAATTACTAAAAACCCTGTTCAATGGAAGGCGGTCTTGGGTTTGTTTTGTAAATTCGGACCGGTAATAACAGAAAAAAAATTTGATGAAGAAGATACTGGACATTGTCAATCACCGTGATTTTGTATTGATCCTTGCCCTGGTGGCAGGATTTGCACTTGGTGAAAAAACCCGTCCCCTGGCTGAAATATCCGTTTACTCCCTGGCTTTTGTAATGATTTTTGCCACTACCGGTTTTTCTTTCAGAAGCTGGGTGCCGGTAAAAAATGCCCTGAAACCCTTTGCCCTTTCAGCCCTTTTGAACTACGGATTGTTCAGCATGTCGGTAATAGGTCTTTCCTGGCTCTTTTTCAGAGAGGAGGCCTCCTACAACTACTTTATCGGTTTCGTACTGGTGGCTGCTGCTCCCCCTGGTCCTTCCATCATTCCTTTTGCTGCCATGCTCAAGGGGGACAATAATTTTTCGGTGACCGGTGTTTTCGGGTTGCACCTTCTGGCCATGATCCTTACTCCGGCCATCCTTCTGCTGTTTCTGGGGCAGGCATTGATCAATCCCGAAATCATTCTGCGCATCATGGTGCAGCTGATTGTTTTTCCACTGATAATCAGTCGTTTTTTAAGACATCCCAAAACCCTTCCCTGGGTTGAAAAACACCGGAACATGTTTATCAAGTGGGGATTTTTCCTGGTTATTGCCCCGATTGTGGGAATGAGCGCCCCGGTATTTTTTACCGAACCCGGGTCGGTGCTCCGCATTTCCTTTGTGCTGGTCATTACCATGTTCGTGATGGGATTTTTGTATCATGTAGTAATGGATAAAACCCGCAAAAACCGGGGTTTTATCATCAGCAGCACCCTGATGATGGTGATCAAAAGCAGTGCTTTTGCCGCCGTTACCGCCTTCACCTTTTTTCGGGGGGAAGCCATGGTAGCCCTTCCTCCCGCCGTGGTCAGCGTATTTGTTACCTTTTTCATTATCTTTTATTCCCTTTTTGTAAGGTTGTATGAAAAAAAGTTGAAACCCTGACAATTTACGGGGTTTTGCTTACGGCCTTAACAATGGGAAAATACTTTGCCGAAAAAAGCATCAGCATGGTGCCGGCAAGCAAACTGCTGATGGCAATGCTAAAGGCAACGGTAAAACCCCAGGTTTCATAAAAGTATATGCCTAGCAGTGGGGCAAACAATGCCCTGACTGCTGTGAGGCCAAGGTGGATGGATTGGTATGTGCCGGCTTCATGCGGCTCGCAGAAATATGCCGAGCCGATGCTCCAGGTCAGGGCCATGGTGGCGGCAAAGATCCCGTGAAAAAGGATATAAAAGATCATGGTGTAATACAGGGTGATGTCCCAGATCACAACATAGCCCTCATTGGGAGTGGTAATTACCAGCGAGAAAATGAAAAGCGCCATGGAAAAGAAGGAAATGGCGGCAAAACGCCTCGGGTCAATGGTTCCGATGAGTTTCCCGAAAAAGGGAAGCAGGAGGATGGCCAGTAGATTATAGGAATTTCTGTAAAAGGCCACACTGCTGTAATTCAACCCCAGTGCCTGGTCAAAAAACAAAATGATCACCATGGTGGAGCCCATAAAACCGAATCCGTAAAACATGAAACCAATCTGGAAATGCCGGAAAGGAATGTTGCGGATCAGGATCTCCTTCATGTCGTTTACCGATTGCTTGATCCCTTCCCATAAAGTCTGATCAGGAACTTCTTTTACTTCCTCCCTGTAAGGGATTTTCGATAGCAGGAAAACAGACAGCATCCCAAGCACGGCGGCCACGGGGAAAATATAAACAAAAATGTAATTGTTAAGGTCCAGTGCATACCCATAAATGAAGGTGGTGATGATCATTACGACCTTTTTCATTGTGGTGGCATAGGAGTAAAACCTGCCGAAGTTTTCGTGCCGGTAGGCTGTTTTCAGGAAGAGGTTGATGGAGGGAAATATGATGGGGTTGGCCAGAAAATAAATGAGGAAAATGCCCAGGAAAATGTAATGATATATGGAGTCGCCGGTGAGTTGCTCCGCGCTGCGCGGGAAAAAGAACAGAAACATCAGAGGCAGTCGGGTAAGGATGGCGGTACGGCGAAGCAGCCGTTTCTTGTTTTTGATCCTTTTCAGGAATTCATTGAAAAAGATCAGCAAAAGAAACACCACCACCGTAAACTGAAACAGCACCCCCAACTGATAGCCCGAACCCAGAAGACTTTTTACGAAAACGAACTCATTAAGGGCAATCAGGCCTGCCAGTATCCCTTCGATGAATGAATAGGAAAGGTGGAGGGTAAAAGTTTGCCGCTCATCTGCATTTAATCCCGGTACTTTAAAAAGGCCCATCAGGTTTTGCTTTATGCCATAGGCGCTGCAAAATTAATCCGCTTCAGGCATTAAACAAAGCTTAACAGAAAAAGCACGTAAAAAGTTTTGGAAAAATCAGCGCAACTGACCGTACCCGAGTAACAAGCCAAAGGTGAGTGCATTGCCCGAAAGGTCGGTTCCGCCCCGGTTGTTATAAAACAGGATGTTGTGCCTCAGCACCAGGCTTAAAAAACCGTTTTCGCTGAATTGTATGCGATATTGTGTTCCAATGTTCAGGTTCAGGGTATGCAAGGTTCTGGAAAGGCCATACTCCTCCTGGTCGTACTCCGAGAAGGCATCAAAGCCTTCGTATCCAATGCCGCCAGTGAGAAAGAGCCCTCTGTTTCTGGCATTCAACAAGTCGTAGCCGGTTTCAAAACCAATAAAATATCCTGTGTAATGGTCGGTTTCGTAAAGCATATTGTCTAC
>SLRE01000266.1 GCA_007131125.1 Bacteroidales bacterium
GGTCGATATTTTTAACTGCCTGTATCATGTCATCTTCTGTGTCGGTGGCCAGGTTTTTTTTCCGGAAAGCTGCACGGATCTCTTCACTGTGGTCAGGAAACATATTGATTAATGACCTTCTTCTGAACCTTCCCACCTCATGAACTTTTTCATCGGGATCAATTACAAAAAATTTCAGATGAGGCTCCAGGTTGGGGCGCATGTATCGGCCTCCCTCTTCACTAACCATTCTCTGGCCTGTTTCACGGACTCCTTGTTTTCCCATTAGCATTACATCACCACTGTAAAAAACCCGGGCATAGAACGAACCATCGGCAACCCGGGGGTTTTTTCTTTCCGGACTTATTTTTTTGAACAAAAGCTGATCTTTGCTTCCGGGGTAAATTATGGAAAAACTGCTTACCAACCCCTTATCCAGTTGAAATGCCTGTCCGGAACCTTTGGGTAGCCAGATTAATTCATCCAGATAGGTGTTGTATTTCAGATTAACTTTTCCGGTTTTTTCGCCAGAATGATAGGTAACCTGCCCTTTTTGCCAGTTATCAAACAAATAGTAACTGCCACGGGCGGTCATATTAAATGTGTATGCCTTACCGGAAAGGAAGGGTTCAAAACTCAGTGTTTTTGGTTCTCCCGGAGTTTCAGCCAGGATGCCGGACTGAAAAATCCAGAAAAATACGATCGTTAACAACGAAAATTTTATTTCAGGATGTAATTTCATCTTTGGGTTATTTTACAGAAACAGGTTTTACAATGTTTACGGCCTCCCCATCCGAGGTGATCCCCTGCACTTGTATCATGAAATCACCCTTAATATCTCCGGTATTAAACTTAAGAGTTTTTTTACGGCCTTTTTCAATGCGGATATCAGGCTCCCAAACCAGCAGCTGCCTGAAGTCGGGAACGGATTCCTCTCCGTGGGCATTTTTTTCGTAATCAGGGGTTTGATAGCCCACAGGCCCTGAAAAGGTATTCCTGATCTTAGAGGTTTTTGTCCGCCGGGAGAATTTTTGATGGTGGTCCCCATCCCGGGTGAATACTCCCATGATTCCGTTAAAATGCAAGTCACCGTAAAGCCATTGGTAATTATGGATGTCAATGCGGTCTATGTCTTCAGAGTCAAGATGGACTAACTTGCCAATGTCATTAAGGATAATTCCGTCAAGGAAAAACGTGGGTTCACCTCTCATGCGGTCACCCGAATCGGCACAGATCATGCTTGTCTGGTAACCATCTCCGGTTTTTCTAATGCGTACAGAGGGTATCAACTCCCTGGCAATTTCAGGAAGACTGTCCAGGGCCACATAATTGTCTGTGAATAGCCTTCGGTTGGGCTCAGAAAACAATAATGGATGATGGGAGAGGGCCGGCTTGTGTTCGTCCATCGCAACCAAACGTTCAATATTATAGGATTTGTTGACCCTTACTATATCCTGGCTCCTTTCAATGTGTTCAAAAAGTTCTGCGCTCAAAGAAAAGGGTTGAGAACGATAAGAAGTTTCATGGGAAAACTTATCAGATATCCGGATACTGGTTTCCGACTCTATGGTTTTAGTGTCAACAAAAAAATACAAGGTCTTGTCATGATAAAAACTGTTCAGGAAAAGATTAAACTTTCCCTTTTCATTGGTATAGGCATAAACCATGTTGATGGTGGTGTCGGGCGAGTTCAAAATTACCCTTGCTTTTTCCACGGGTTTATCCGATTCTTTTTCAGTAACCCTTCCGCTGAGAATGATGCCATCGGACTCCAGGTAATGGTCATTTTCAAAATTTCTGGGGCCATGGGCCTTACTTTCCTTAATTTCAGTTTTTTTCAACAGATAGGTGTTGAGTTCCTCAATATTTTGCCTGGCAAAGGTTTTCAGAGACTGCTGATAAGAAGTTCCGAAGTTACGCGCAAGTTCTAAAGCCCGGGCGTGGCTGTCAACATTTATGTTTTGTTCTCTAACGGTCTCAGCAGCTACTACCGAAAAAGAAAGGAAGGCAAAATCCCCGCTCATACCGGAACCATCAAGGGTAACTTCGGCCTGCTCCCGTTTGGCAAAAGTGTCTTTTTCACTTGAGATGGAAACTTCCCGGGTTTTTTCCGGTTGATGGTACCAAAGCCTGCGGGCTTTCAGGTTTTGTTGCTCATTGCTGCCTGCTTCAATGGTAACAAGTCCCCGGGAAAAACCCAGGTCATTTAAAGGCAGGCTTTTTACAAAAGGAAAAGTTTCGGGCTTTCCCCTGTAAAGGGTTTCCCCATCCTGCGAAAGGGTAAAATAATCCGGTCTTTTCCCGTTTTCAGCCTTCTTGATGGAAACTTTCAGTTCTTCTCCATCCTCCTTTACTCTCATAGTCCATCCCTTTTCCCGGGAGGCAGGGAGTTCAAAGCTTTCATTAAGGCCGTCAATTTTGGCACGGTAGGTTTTATTGTTTTCTGGTGTCAGTTCAAAACAACCAAAGCCATGGCGGTTGAGTTTTGTGGAGGCAACGGTGTCCCGGTTCTGGTCGATGATGTGTACCTGCCGGCAGGAAGCATCAAAGCCACCACTGGTTTTAAGCAATACCCGGTTGGTAAGTTCGGTGATGAGCTGTCCTCCTTCCGGATAAAAACTTACTTCTTCCAGGCTGGTATCCTGGTCCATCAGAAGCCTGTCTCCGGGTGAAGTGTCAAAGCGGTTGACTATCAATATGTTTTTCCGGAAAAAACTTTCCTCTCCCTGGTTGCGCATCCACTGGGTGTTGGCAACCAGTTCGTAATAGCCGGTAGATAGGGTGTCATGCAGAAAGAAATGACCATGGGCCCTGTTTGGGTTCAGGGGAAGGATTTTTTTCTTAACCGTTTCCACAGGACTTCTCAGGGTAAGATAAACAAATCCGCTTTGCAGGCTGCCATTCACCGTAAAAGGCTCGTTTAAAAGCAAGGTATTGAAAAACAAATTTTCTCCGGCAATATAGATATCCCGGTCGGTATTTACAAAAAGTTGCTCATTATAAGGTTTCTCTGCAGCCCATACCTGCAGGCTGCAGCTCAACGCCATTACTAAAAAAACCATGGAATATTTTTTCCTGATAAAATGCATTTCGATTGTTTTTAAGAATTAAAAATCCCACCAGTCGGGTTCTTCCTCCGGAACACAGCCGTGGCCGGGCACATGGTCAAGACATTCCAGCGTGTCAACTTTTACGGAGTTTTGCGCAGGGTTGGAAAGAAGGTTTACACTGCTTTTTTTAACTGAAGAGGCCTCAAAAAAGCCCAGAACAACCTCATGGGGGTCTTCAATGTTTTTTATGTTTCCCGATAGCTGCGATGAAACAGGATCAAAAAAGCTGCCTTCATCATTAAGTTGCTTGTTGCGATCATAATGGAAATTGAAAGCATCCTGGTTAATCGTGTAAATGCTGTTAATGAGAATCCTATGGGGCAGATAGGAGATGATCATGTCCTCTCCGTAATGACTGGGAAAACCCACAAAACGCATGTTGTTGCTGGCTATAGGGATAAAGGCAACGCGGATGCGCTTTTCCACGGGAGTCCCGGGATCAGTTGCCATGTCTGCTTCGAGAAAATCGGTTATGGATCTCTTATACCAGCAAAAATAATAAATAGGAGCACCCATATCATCACCTTGCTCATAACCATAAAGCATCAATAAATCGCTGTTGAAACGGACCTTGGGTTTTTTTCCCCTCCGACCCGAAACGTCAATAAATACATTGATCCCCTCAACTTCCCTTTGGTAGATATCTCCGCTGGTTTGGGACTTAAAGGAAAAGATCTCTGTACCGATCTCTCCGTAAATGGAATCAACTTCAACAGGCTCAATTATCTCCTGTTTAGAGGATTGATAGGTGTTTCCGTTTTCCGTTTCAATAAATAATGTGTAAAATTCTCCGGTTTTTCCCGAAAAATCACCCGGGGTATAATAGGAGCCCGACTCAATCTCTGTGAGGTAGGTGGTATTGCCTGAAGAGTCCTTGATGTATACAAGGGCACCCGAAACCGGGTCGGTTGTCATCCCTTCTCCAAAACTTCCTGAATGGGAAAGCTTTACCCGGTGCGGACCTGAACTGTTGGTGATGGTTCCTTCCACAACAAGGAATTGCTCATCAATAGAAATTTTCGGGTCATAAACTTCTGTGCAATTTGTCAGCGTAATTGCAAGGATTGCAAAAAGCAAAAAAAGCTTTTCGTTATTTTTCCTCAAAAACTGAAATTGAATCTGCTTCATAATTAAAAAGAAAAATTATAGGTGATGGTTGGCAAAGGCCTTCCGATGATGTAAAGATTATAAAGATTAAATGAACGGCCTGAACCGGCACTCTGGGGCTCCCTTTTGTAAAAGACTGAATAGGGATTCTTACGTCCGTATACGTTCATTAGTGAAAATGTCCAGCTTCCCTTGCCCCTTTGGTCTTTCCTTAAGTTTTCCCCAAGGGTGATGGAAATATCCAGTCGGTGATAATCAGGAAGACGGTACTTATTGCGGTCGGAAAAATGCACCAGGTAATTGTTTCCGAATGAATATCCCCTCTCGGGAAGGGTTACCGGCCTTCCTGTGCTATAGTTGAAAGTTGCACCAAACCTCCATCTGCGCGAAATTTCATAACCCATGTTGACCACAAGGTTGTGTGGACGGTCATAATTGGACGGGAAGTACTCGTTGCGGTTGATCTGGTTCTCTGGAAAAGCTTCCTGGGAGCGCCGCATGGAACTTGAATAGGTATAGCTGGTCCATCCCGTCAGGCGCCCAGTGTTTTTGCGCAGGAAAAACTCCAGTCCGTAAGCATATCCTTTTGCATTGATCACATCGGTTTCCAGCCTCTCGTTCATGGCGATTTCCGCTCCGCTTTGGTACTCAGCAATATTTTGAAAATCCCGGTAATAAAGTTCCAGAGAAGTTTCAATGGTATTGTCTGAGAAGTTGCGGAAAAATCCCAGGGCGTACTGATCACTCTTTAATGGTTTCAGATGGGTGTCGCTCAGCTTCCACAGGTCGGATGGCGACATTACTGATGTATTGGACAAAAGACTGATGTATTGATTAATGCGGTTGTAACTGATCTTTACAGAACTGCTTTCTCCTGTCTTGTACCTTAAGCCGAATCTTGGTTCAAGCCCGTTGTACCTTGAAACGATTTCGTTTTTTTCATAAACCTTTTCTTCTACAACATTTTCCGGAACCAGGGGTTGGTTTTCCTCATATATATCAACCCGGGCCGGGCCTAATTCAAGGTATTGGGTAAACCGTAATCCCAGCTCAAGGCTTATGCGTTCCCCGATCCCGATTTCATCACTAACAAAACCCGCAAGCTCCAGGGCCTGCTCATTGTCGAGGTTTTTGGGAGAAACCGTTGATTCTTCTCCGATAGGCTTTAAGTCGCCGGGATCAATACTGTAACTGATGGCATTGATGCCGAATTCGATATTGTGATTGGGCAATGGCTGATAGGAAAACTGATACCTGAAACTCTTGTAATCCAGCTCAGAGCTTACCCTGGAATGATTAAGGGGGTTGATCTCCGGAGTTTCATCCGTACGATTGCGGTAGTTGCTCCATCCCAGAACCATGGTGCTGGAAAGATTGTCATTCACCACCCGGTTCCATCTTACAGAAGCCAGGGAGTTGCTGTATTGAAAAAGGTTTTCTTCCATAAACCCGAAACGGTCAAAACTATGGTACCCGAAAAGGGTCAGATGGTTCCTGGGGTTGATGGTTATGGTGCTCAGTGCGGTAAGGTCATAAAAACCTGCAGTGCTGTTCATCAGTTCCTCGTTGGGAATTCTTTGCAGCAGCCAGTCGGAGTATGAAGACCTTACTCCAAAGGAAAAGTTGGCCCTGTCGCCTGCAACCGGGGTTTCCAGCAAAACCCTGCTGTTGATTAACCCAAGTCCTCCGGTTAAGGTGGTTTCCTCTTTGGCTTCCCGGTTGCTGAGCCTGATATCCATAACCGAAGAGGCGCGTTCTCCGTACCTGGCCGGGATGCCGGCTTTCATCAGGGTAACACCGGAAACCATGTCGGGATTGATAACGGAAATGAGTCCGAATAAGTGCGAAGCATTAAACAAGGGAACACTTTCCAGGAGGATGAGATTTTGATCGGCACTGCCCCCGCGCACATTAAATCCGGTACCAAACTCTCCTACGGACTGCACCCCGGGTAAAAGGGTCATACTGCGCACTATATCCTGCTCTCCGAATGAGGTGGGCAACTCGGTCAGGGATTTGGAATCCATGCTGATCATACTCATCTGGGTGCGCATTATGTTATCTTCTGCGCGGCTGGCAACTATGGTTACTTCATCCAGCTGTGTGGTTTCGCTGAATAATTCCATCTGAATACTCCCGTCGCTGATCAGCTGAATTTCCTGGTACCTTTCTTCATAGCCGATATAAGAAAAGCGGAGTTCGTGGGAACCAACAGGGAGGTTCATTTGGAATTTACCGTTTACATCTGTGGTGGCTCCCCTTTCACTTTCAGGTTCAAAAACCACTGCTCCTATCAGGGCTTCCCCGGTGGATGCATCTTTTATCCGGCCACTGATGGTTGCATTTGTATACCTCCCCAGCTGGGCCGGATCTCCAATTACTTTATGGGTTTCATCGGAAACATGATCAGGGGGTGTGTGCCCCTCATCCGAAACAAAAACGATGTTGTCATCAACCAGAACGGCTTCCAGACCGGCTTCTCCGGCAATAACCTCTATGGCTTCGTCGATGGGTCGATTGATAATTGCCGCATCAATCAAAACGTCCTTAAACCATTGTGAACGGTAAAAAATGTTGATGGAATGCTTTCGTTCAAGGCCTTGAAGGATTTTTTCAACAGGCTCTTTACTTTCGCCTTTTATTAGGGATTCATTTGCCGCTTCTGCAAGAGGGGAGATCCATCCTAAAACTAAAAGAAATAATACCAGGGCAAATTGTCGCATATCAAAACATGTTTTTAAAAGCCGGAAAGAAAATTTTTGAATCAGTTTTGGCATGGGAAACCTGAAAAGATTAAAAAAAAAGACATTGATCCGGAATTCAA
>SLRE01000103.1 GCA_007131125.1 Bacteroidales bacterium
AAAGCTATCATTGTTGATAAGCTTGGTGTAGATGAAAAAGAAGTAACCCCCGAAGCTAGTTTCACAAACGACTTGGGTGCTGATTCTTTGGATACTGTAGAACTCATTATGGAGTTTGAAAAAGAGTTCAACCTGGCTATTCCCGATGAACAAGCCGAAAAAATCAGCACGGTAGGTGACGCTATTGCTTACATTGAAAATAACAACAAGTAGAACCTAAGCCGTTTTTGATGAAACTCAAGAGAGTAGTCGTAACAGGACTAGGCGCTCTTACTCCTATAGGCAACACCGTTCCGGAATACTGGGACGGGTTGCTTAAAGGTGTTAGCGGTGCGGCTCCAATTACCCGTTTTGATGCTTCACAGTTTAAAACCAGGTTTGCCTGTGAAGTAAAAAACTATGACCCCAAAGACCATTTCGACCGTAAAGAGGTGAGAAAGTATGACCTTTTCACCCAATATGCCATGGTGTCGACCGAGGAAGCCATAAATGATTCGGGCATCGACCTCGAAAAAATCGACCCCGACCGTTTTGGTGTAATATGGGGAAGCGGTATTGGAGGGTTGGAAACTTTTTTGCATGAAGTTTCCTCTTTCGCAAAATCAGATGGACCCCCAAGGTTCAGTCCATTTTTTATTCCGAAAATGATTGCAGATATTGCCGCAGGGCATATCTCCATAAAATATGGTCTGAGAGGACCCAACTTTACTACCACCTCGGCTTGTGCCTCAGCTGCCAATGCCCTGGTTGACAGCTTCAACCTTATCCGTTTGGGGAAAGCCGATATTTTCATCAGCGGAGGCTCGGAAGCTGCCGTTAATGAGGCCGGTGTCGGAGGATTCAGTGCCATGCACGCCATTTCGGTGCGCAACGATGACCCCAAAACAGCTTCCCGCCCCTTTGACAAAGACCGTGACGGTTTTGTTTTAGGTGAAGGTGCAGGCACCATCATTTTTGAAGAGATGGAGCACGCACTGAAAAGGGGTGCAAAAATTTATGCAGAAGTTGTTGGAGGCGGTCTTTCTGCCGATGCCTACCACATGACCAGCCCCCATCCCGAAGGACTGGGCGCCATGAATGTGATGAGGTATGCACTTGAGGACAACGGGCACAAACCCGAAGAAGTGGACCATATCAACACCCATGGCACTTCAACCCCACTGGGCGATATTGCAGAGCCTAAAGCCATTATTGGCCTTTTTGGAGAGCATGCTTACAAAATCAGCATCAACTCCACCAAGTCCATGACCGGCCACCTGCTGGGTGCCGCCGGAGCTGCCGAAGCCATTGCAACCATTATGGCGGTGAAAAATGATATTGTGCCCCCAACCATCAACCATTTTACCGACGATCCGGAAATTGACAATACGCTGGATTTTACTTTCCACAAAGCCAAAGAGCGTAAAGTGAACCTGGCACTGAGCAATACTTTCGGATTTGGAGGGCATAATGCATGTGTTGCTTTTAAGAAGTTTACACAATAATAATATTTTGCGCTTTTTTTCATCTTTCTTTGCCGGAAACAAGGCTGCAGACAAAAGCCTTGAGGAGGCAATAAAAAATATTTTCGGCTATTACCCGGGCAATATTGCCTTGTATAAGCTGGCATTCCGCCACAAATCTCTTCCCGGCCCTGTCAACAACGGGTTCAGGTACAACAACGAAAGACTTGAATACCTAGGCGATGCAGTTTTAGGGTCTGTGGTGGCTGATTTCCTTTTTAAAAAATTTCCTTTTAAAGACGAAGGCTTTCTTACCGAAATGCGTTCGCGCATTGTAAGCCGCTCCAACCTAAACCTGCTTTCGCGAAAGCTTGGGTTGGATAAACTCATCCAAACAGGGAAGGAAAACCACATCCCCGGAACATCCGTTCTGGGGGATGCCTTCGAAGCTTTTGTAGGGGCTTTATACCTTGACAAAGGCTACCGGTTTACCCAGAAGGTAATTGTAACCCAGATTATTCAATGCCACCTGGATGTGGATGAGCTCATGAATAAAGAGACCAACTTTAAAAGCAAAATGATTGAGTGGGCGCAAAAAGAAAAGAAAAACCTGGAGTTTATCCTTGTCGAGGAAATTGAAAACGGAAAAAGGAGCAAAATATACCAGGTTAATTTAATGCTTGATGACAAGCTGATTGGAGAGGGTAAAGATTTTTCCATTAAAAAAGCAGAGCAAAATGCGGCCCGGCAGGCATGGGAAAGCCTGGGCGAAACCGAAGCCGATGCCTGATTTTTTTCTCCTCCCTTTTTTTATTTCTTCTGGTTCATTTACTACTTTTGCATGAAACGATCGCCAGGTTTTTGATTACAGAAACTTTAATTTCCCGATCCGGCAAATGGTAAAAAAGCATTACTTAAAACTGGAGTATGAATCCCCTTTCAGGGTGATGGGGGTTTTTTGTCCGCAGAAAGACTATCGCTTATGCTGGAACCTGAATCAGTCCCTTGAAACCGACCTGAAAAGATTGCCTGACTTTTCCTACACACCCCACAACCTGGAGCAGGAAGACCTTTTCTCAGTTTTTCATTACGCAAAACCCCGGCTGAGGCTCTCCTACTACCTTGTTTCCAACAAAGGGAAAAACGGGAAACTTTTTGCAGAACCCAAAAACCTGGATTTTCTGTTGCTGTTAAAAAACCCGGGCAAACACATTAACCCTGAAGAAGTCATAAGGAAAATCCGGAGCACTCCCATAGTGCAGGCGGCATTTTTCCTGGACGACAGGCTCGGCAAAAGGGCAAATACCTTTTTTTACGACTTTGAAATGTACCTTACCGAGGTCCCCAAACCCTAATTTCCAAGCAAGACTCTTCGGGTAATGGAACTTTCCGAAGTTTTTACCCTGATCAGGTAATAGCCGGTTTCAAATCCAGAAACATCAATCCGGTAAAGGTTTCCTTCAGGCCGGCCGTAATAAGCAGTGCGGCCGCTGATATCCATTACCCTTACTTCTTTAATCCTGCCCTCCTTCGACTCAATAAAAAGGTTGTGTCCCGCAGGATTGGGATAAATCTTAAAGTAAGTTGATGAAATAACTGCAGCAGAAACAGGATACAGCAGGGTAATATCAACTTCCACGTCTTCGTTTTCAACAACCACCTCACCACCGGAGTCCTCGTATCCGTCTTTGCCCACAAGGTAATCATAAGTGCCGGGGCTTATGTTTTCAAACACATAAACTCCTGCCTCATGTTCGGTTCCGTCAAAAATGATCCAGGCATCCTGCAAAGGCTCCCCTTGTTCGTTTTCAACATTGAAAGTAACCGTATAAGACGCTGTTTCCTGCAGAAGTGTGACATCAAGGGTGGTGTCCTGCACCAAGAGGTGTTCACCGGCAGTTTCATAATATCCATCCTTGTTTACTTCATACGCATAATTTCCGGCCGGAAGGTCTTCAAAAACATAAACTCCGGCATCGTATTGTTGTCCGTTGAGCGTAATTGCTGCATCCTGAATGGTGTCGTTGTTTTCGTCAAGCACCACAAAGGTCATTGTACAAAAATATTCAACTGTTTCCTGGTATTCATAGGCCCCGATGTCGATGCGGTAGTTTTGAACCCGTGGGTTGCCCGCAAGGTCAGTTTCGGGAAGCAAAAACTCACCGGAGTCCGGATTCCCTGCAACAATAGCCGGTGAGTTTTCATCCAGCTGAAAAGGGTGCTCTCCCTGGTTAACAAAAACCGGGTCTTCTTCAATACACTCCACAAGCTCCCCGTCAAAACCGGCCCCTCCTATCCCATCAACACCAAACTCAATTACAGAATAGTAAAATTGCGGGTCGGAAGTGGTATCCCAGATAAAAACCTGTGAGTCATTAGGAGATGAACCTGCGGTGTTTCCCCAAAATATGGTGTTTTGGATGTTTGGCATTGCACCTTCATTGCAATAGAGCCCTCCTCCATATCCAGCATGGTTATTGACAATGGTGTTGTTAAACATGTCTCCTTTAAAGGTGAGCATGGCAATGCCTCCACCAAAAAACATGGCATGATTGTCCATAAAAAGATTTCCTGAGATGCTGTTAGGAAAAATAAATTCCGATCTCAGTACCCCAAGGCCGCCACCTAGTGGTGCGTCATTGTTTTCGAAAACATTTTTTACAATATGGGTATTGCAGCTGTCAAGGCTGAGGCCTCCTCCCATTCCTGATGCCCAGTTCCCGGAAAAAAGGTTCTCCCTGATCTCTCCCCTGCCATGCATGCCGTAAAGGCCTCCTCCATACCCATAGGTTTCTTCCTCGGTGGGGGGATGACCGGCAAAATTTTCAAGAAACTGGTTGTTGGAAAACGTGGGATTGGCTTCTGAATAGTACGCACCCCCTCCGTTGAAATAAGCATAGTTTCTGAAAAAAGTGCTTCCCTGAATTTCATAAGATCCCCCACCAATAATATATAGTCCACCACCATGATGCAAGGGAGCAGAAAACGGGGCTTTTGCAAATTCAATGTGGCAGTTTTGGAGGCTTACGGTTGGACCCTTCTGCTGACCCTTATCCTGTTGTCCAAAAACAAAGATCCCTTTCCAGGCGCCATCCGGCACAAAAATGTTGTACAAGCCTGTGGTGTCATTTACGCTGAAAGTAACAGGATTTTCAGTTGTGCCGTTGACCTGCAGGGACTCACCTTCCACAAATAACCCATAAAAGCCCTGAAACTCAACATAAACACCGGCTTCAATCTCCAGGTCATACCCGGGATTCAGAAAAATATCCCCGATAACGTACACCGTATCGTAATTCCAAATGCCGGAAACCGCCCCTTCCACCTCAATGGTCTGGTTTTTTGATGCCAAAAGCCAAAACGGGCAAACCAAAAAAATAATAATGGTAAGAAATTTCTTCATAATGGATGTTGTTTAATTGGGGTTTGATTCTTAGAGATCATGTATCCAGTTAATACAGGAGCCAAATGATCCCACAGGAATAATGAGCGCTAAAATAAACAAAAACCCCTGATAAAGGGGTTTTTCTTAAAACAAAATAACCAGTTTTATCTACCTGAGTATATTGGTTTCTCTTCCAAACCACTTCACACAAAATATTACTGACAGGGTGGCATAGATGATAAGTGAAAAGATGGTAATAAGGAGCAGCGGCAGTTCTATGGTTCCGGCTACGATTTCTTTGGTGGCGAGGCTGATGTTTACAATGGGGATCACTGCGGTTGCCACGGTGAGTTCCACCCCGGGGATCAGACCGAAAATAGCCGGAATGATCACCAGAAAAGTTAAAGGGGTGAGAATGCTCTGCGCTTCTTTAAAAGTTTTGGCGTAAATGGTCAATGGGATCATAATACCTGCAAAGAAAATGGTCAGGGGCAAAAGCATAATCAGCATCAACATTACAAATGTAAGGGTCAGCATACTCCCAACTACGGAGGTAATCACCTCAGGCATTCCGGCGGTGACCTGAAAGGCCACAAACAAACCAAATATGGCCAGCATGGCTGAAACAATTCCGGTAGCGACAATCACCACCATTTTCCCGACAAGGATCTCAAACCGGGAAACCGGCGTAGTAAGCAGGGTTTCCAGTGTTTTTCTTTCTTTTTCGCCGGTAAAAAGGTCAATGGCCGGATACATGGCACCCATAAAGCAAAAAATAACAAAAAGGTAAGGAAGGAAGCCCCCGGCCAGTTTTCCCAAAACTTCCTGTGGGGTGGCCACATTCACAGATTCTATGCTAACGGGCTGAATAAATGACTCTTCCAGTTCTTTTGCCAGGATGCGCTCTTTTAAGGTCTGATCGGAAAAGACATCAAGTACGCGATCAATCCGTTCCTTTACAGTAAGTTTGGTGGCCGAAAAATATACCCTCACGCCTGCACTTTTCATACCATCCAGGTCACGGCTGAAATCCTGTCCGATTACAAGCCCAACCTGCAGGCTGTCGCGGCGCACCAGGCGCTCAAGCTCCTCACTGTCTTCAACGGGTACCAGGTTTACTTCTTCCCTTTGCTCAAGGAAAGTCACCAGCCTGTTGCCCGGGTCATGGTCTATGATGCCGGTAACCAATGGTCTCTCCTGTTCCCTTTCCATAATGGAGGTTTGCAGGTTGGTAACCAGGGTAAAAATCAGGGGAAAAACCAGGATGGGCACCACAATCATCATGATCAGGGTACGGCGGTCGCGCAAGGTGTCCAGGAATTCCTTGGAGGCTATATTGACAATGTTCTTCATCTTCTTTTTCTTTATTTGTTCGGCTGGTTTTCATTTACAACCCGGATAAACTCTTCTGTTAAGGTATCTGTTTGCATGTTTTTTCGGAAGGTATCCATGGTGTCGTTAAACATGATTTTGCCTTTGTGAATAATGGCAAGGTCATCGCAAAGCATATCCACTTCGCTCATGATGTGGGAAGAAAAAATTACCGTTTTATTGCTTTCCTTACAATCCCGGATGAGCTCAATGATGTTTTTGGCAGTAATGACATCAAGGCCTGCGGTTGGTTCATCAAACACCACCACTTCCGGATCGTGTATCATGGTGCGTACAATACTCACTTTCTGTTTCATGCCTGTGGAAAGCTTACCGATACGCTTTTTGGCAAAATCGTGCATGTCCAGAAGGGTGTAAAGCCTATCCTTTCTTTTTTCCAGTTCGGGTTTTTCAATGCCGTTCAGCCTGGCATAATACCGTATCACTTCATCAGGGGTTAGGCGCTCGTAAAGCCCGGTGGTACCTGTAAGAAACCCGATCTTCGCACGGGTTTTCGCCCCGTTTTTTGTGGTATCCATCCCGCAAACCTTCACTGTACCAGAAGTGGGCGAAAGAATGGTGGCAATAATGCGGAGGGTGGTGGTCTTTCCGGCACCATTTGGGCCAAGCAAACTGAATATACGGCCGGGCTGACAATGAAAGTTCACATTATCAAGAACTTTCAGCTTTTTTGTGGTTACCCCGGCCTCTGCCATTTGCTTTTTGGAAAGATCAAATT
>SLRE01000170.1 GCA_007131125.1 Bacteroidales bacterium
AGGGCTGGCGGTTTGAGGAGTGGCTGGTAAATCAAAGCCACCACAGCGATCAAAGTGCCACCACCGTGGTTGTTGAAGAAAACATTTCCATTCAGGCGGTTTTTGTTCCTGAAGATACAAAAGCAGGTTTTGCGGAAGAAGAGATGCCGGAGGTTTATACACACCGGCAAAGAATTTATGTGTCTACCAAAACCTACGCAAAACAACTGGAAATTTTTGATATGACGGGACGAAAGATGGCCGTTTATCCCCTGGGAGATCCCGGCTCCTATTCTTTTGACCTGCCTTTGCCCAAAGGCACTCTCATTGTGAGGATCGAGGGGAAAACTGCCGGGTTTACCCAAAAGATCATTATTCCATGAGAATCACTGATTAACGGATTGATTTGTTATAACCTGATATTTTATTTGGGATAAAACCCAAAATGTTGTAAATTTAGGTCAACAACAAACAGCCGTATATCATGAAAAACAGTAAGGTTATCGAACGTGTCGGCGGGTTGCTCAAAGAAGAGCCCCTGTCGAGCATGGACAATGACACCATTGTTAAGGATACATGGGTGCTGGAAGCCACTGATCCCTTTTTTGGGTATTACAACGACGGACACGATGTCAATAAAAAGCCCTATTTTTATTTTGTGGTGGAAGAATGCCCCTCTTTTGAAACTATTATTCGGGTTACCCACAGTATCCGGCAAAAGGTCAATTATGACTTTGATGCTGCTCCCGGCAGTGTTTATCTTTTAAAGACCACTTTCCCGGTTATCCGCATCAGGGGTATCGACCATTACTGTCGCATCAAGAATCTTCAGGAGCTTTACCTGAAGCATGGCATTCAATTCAAAAAAAGCAACCGCAAGATTACGGAGCAAATGACCCAGATCCGTACCGAAAAGTTTTTTTATGTGAAACCGGTGGGGCAGGATCTGTTCCTTGATAATATTCAGGAAGAAAAGGGTTATTTTACCCTTCCAAGATATGTAAACTGGGAAGACTTTAAAAAACTGACCACCGAAGCCAAATACGACACCAGCCTGTTGTTTTTTGATGCAGCCCATGCATACTTTTACGAAAACGGGAAAATTACCGACCTGGTCCGTATCTTCAAGGAAAAGTTAACTGTAGAAAAACTTTCGGCCATCAGGAACCGTTACTGGAAATTGCTGGAACAGAAATAAACCGGTTTCTGGGAAAACCGCAGGTGAAGCCTCTATTTTTGCTGGTTTCTGAAAACCGAAAAAAAGGCTTTTACGCTGGGTTCATCTGATTTCATGGCATTCTCAACAGTGCCTTCAAACACCACCTTCCCTTCATCCAGGTAAACGATATGATCGGCCACCCGCATGATGCTGCTCACCTCATGGGTAACCATCAACACCGACATCCCAAGCAGGTTTTTCAGATTCAGGATAAGGTTGTCCAGAGATTCAAGGGAAATGGGATCCAGACCGGCACCGGGCTCATCGCAAAATAAAAGCGGAGGGTCCATGGCAATGGCCCTGGCTAAGGCTGCTCTTTTGAGCATCCCCCCACTGAGCTGTGAAGGGAACATATGGTAAGCATACTCCAGGTTTACCAGGCCAAGTTTCATGGTTACGATCTCTTCAACAAGGGGCTTGGGAATCTTGCTATGCTGATTCAGTGGCAAACCGACATTTTCTCCAACCGTCAGTGAATTAAGTAAGGCCCCGTTTTGGTAAAAAACCCCAAGTTGCAGGTAAAGAGAAAGCTGCTCGTCTTCGGTTAGATTGGAAATATCTTTTCCAAGCACTTCGATGTGCCCCTGGGTAAGCGGAATCAGGCCAAGCAGATGTCTTAGCACGGTGGTTTTTCCCGAGCCGCTGCCGCCCAGGATCACAGTCACCTCTCCTTTTTTGGCCGAAAAGCTTACATCCTTCAGGATCTCCTTTTCGTCAAAGGAAGCAGTCAACCCCTTAACTTCTACCACCTTTTGCGGTTCCATAATTCCTTCTTAATAAAAAATCAAACCAAGAATGCTGTCTGCCAAAATCACCAGGGAAATGGAAACCACCACCGCAATGGTGGTAACTTTTCCTACCCCTTCGGCTCCTCTTTCTACCCTGAATCCGTAAAAACTCCCAGTTAGTACAATGATACTGGCATAAACCTGGCTTTTAACAAAACCCGTAAGCAGGTCTTTGTTTTGCATCACTTCTCCCATGCGATTGATAAATACTTCGGGAGTAATATCCAGGTAAATATAACCTGCAAGCCCACCTCCGAATATGCCGAATACATTGGCAACGATTATCAGGAAAGGCATGGTTATCAGGGCTGCATATAGCTTTGGCACTACCACAAAGCGGATTGGGTCCAGCCCCATGGTTTTTAAGGCATCCAGTTCGGCGGTCACCTTCATGGTGGCTATTTCAGCTGCAATGGCCGAGCCGCTTCGTCCGGCCACCAATATGGCCGTAATTAAGGGGCCCATCTGGCTCATAACGGCAAGCACCGTAAGGTCCACAATAAAAATGTTGGCGCCAAAAACCTGAAGCTGGCCCGATGAATGCATGGCAAGCACCAGGCCGATCACGAAGGACATAAACAGCACAATCAAAACCGCATTGACCCCTATCAATACCGCCTGGTTAACAACCTCTCCTTCCCGTCGCGTCTTTCGGCGAAACAAATCGGCAAAAGACCAGTAAAAAACATTGGCTGCAAGAACCAGAAACCCGTAAACATAAGAGGAAAAAAAGTGATGCACATGTCCTCCCAGTTGCTCCAGGTAATTCCGGCGGGGAGGTACAGATACTTTTTCAACGTTTTCATAACCAAATAATTCGAGCTTCTCCCTGATGATTTCCGAACCCCCTTCAATTTCGACATGGGTACCTTTTTCGGCCAGCTTGCCTTTAACAAAGTACAAAGCCATAACCCCGGAGCTGTCAATATCTTCCAGTTGATCCAGATTAAGAAAAAGAGCGGAAGGTTTCAGGGCGGAAAGCTTTTTCAGCACATTGCGGGCCAGCAAACCTGACTCCACAAGCTTTAAATTTCCTGATAAATAAAGGGTGTTGCCTTTATAACGATAGGAAAGCCTGTCGTCATTCGTAATGTATTGAAGCGGTTTTTTTTTCTTTTTCAACTTCATCCCTTGGGCTGTGGGTTTATTACTTCAACAGAAATCAGAACGGGGCTTTTAATAAGTACCCCGGGCTGAAGCTTCCATCCCGTTTTCAACAATTTCTCCGGCAAAATCCTTCAGCGTTTCCAAAAACATTTCGTTGATGGCCCGGGCAAATAAATTCAAATTTCTTTTTTCCAGTTGTCTGCTTTGGTCTGCAACATGGCTGAAAACCAACTCTCCGGTTTGGTTGTCAATGAGCATATACTCCAGATGCAGCCTGGCCTGGTAACGGTTTCTTTCTTTGACTACCTCCAGGTTGAAAACGGAAGTATTTAAGGTAAAGTCGGCTTCTTTCGGGGTTTGGCGTTCAACCACCCTTTCAAATAGCGGGTTGAAGTGAAAAAAATCATCCAGAATAGCGGTAAGGCTGTTGGCAGGGCGGGTAGCCCATTCATTGAAATTGAAATATCTGAGCTGATGGCTGTCTTCACGAATTGCGATTTGGTGTGACGAATAGGCCGGGTGCACATAAACCATCGCCACTTCAAGACTGGAGGAAATAGACTGCAAAGTGTCCGCCTCAATGAAGGTTTGGTTTGCGGGATACTCCAATAGATAAAAGCGGTTGACCACTGATTGCCCGCCACGGCAGCCGGATACCAAAACCGCAATTAAAAGGGGCAGCAGGTAAATTTTTCTCATGGGCTTCATTGTTTTAGTGGATTTGTTTTTCCAGACATGTCGATAAAAAGCGGTACACTTTTAATTTCCCTGCAAATCTTTGTCGGGGGTGGCCCGGGCTCTTGTCCCCCTGATTAGAACCGATGGATTGGAATTTATTTTGCGCGAGGCTTCATTGAGGTTTTCAAGGGTGTGTTGAAGCAACTCCAGGTTCTCATTCAGCAATCCTCCTCCGTGTTCCAGGTCGGTTTCCAGGCGCATAATTAGTTTTTGGGTCTGGCTTGTTGCTTCAGCCAGGGATTCAATGAGTCCATGAAGGTTGGTTTCCCTTAGCTGGAGGGAAACATCCCTGATGTTGCCAAGTACTTCGGATATTTCTTCTCCCTGCATAATTTTGTTGACCTGCTTTGATGCCGAATAAAGTTCTTCGGTTGTCATGTCAAGGCGGTTGGACAACCTGTTTACGGCCTCCAGGGTTTCCCGCAGGTCGGTACGGTTTTCTGCCATCACCTCGTCAACCATGGAAAAGGTATGGTCGATATTGTCAGCAAGCATAGAAACCTTTTCCACTGCAATGGTGATTTTTTCCATGTTGTCGGGATGGGTAAAATCCAGGAGGTTATTCAGCACATCCTCTACCTTGTAAGCAATCACCTCGGCCTGCCCGGTAATATCCTCTGCAAGGGAAGTCCCTGCCTGGATGTAACCTCCCTCTTCCAGAAAATCGGCCTCGGGAGTGCCTCCGCGTATTTCGATGGTCTTCAACCCGGTAATGCCTATGGACACAATGTCTGCCACGGCATCTTCCTTCACAGGAGTGCCTTCTCTCAATGAAAGCCGGATGTGGATGGTCCGCACGTCGTCGGGGTCAATCCGGATGTCGGAAATAGAACCCACATCTATCCCGAGAAATTTTACCGGGCTGCCCACCTGGAGGCCACTGACCGATACGTCGTGGTAGGCTACATAATAATGTTCTTTGGGCTCAAACAGACGCCTGGCGGTGAAAAAGCCTACCAGAATCAGCAAAAATAAACCGCTGACCATGACAAACAATCCCAACCTGATTTTTTGTGCCCTGCCTTTCATAATTGACGGTTTTTTGGCGAGGATGCCAGTTTCTTAATGAGTAAATTTAAAAAAAATTCGATAAAACAAGAAGTAATCTTTATGCTTTCTATTGGTGCCTGGCAACGAACTCCTTCCATTTTTTAAATTCTTCTTCTTTCATAACCCTGGGCATTTTTACCTGCCCTCCTTTTTTCTGTTGTTTTTCATTCCATTTGTAGAATATCTCCGGAGATACTGCCGAAACTTTCACCTTTTTCAGGGCCTTATCCCTGGCCATTTTATAGGCTTTATTGATGTTTTTCAGAAAAGCATCCAGGCTGGCGGCCATTTCCTGTTCATCGGCCTGACCCTCCATGCCCAGGTACCAATGATGGATATAATCTTCCCCTTCCCTTACAGCCGAAACGGTAAACTCGGGAATCAGCAGGTTGTATTTCTCCTCTATTTGGCGCATGGCCTGGTTCATTTGGATTACCGACAACTGTGAGCCTACTACATTTAGAAAATGTTTGGTACGCCCGGTTATGAGTATCTCGGCTTTTTCTTTGTTGGCAAACCGAATGGTATCTCCTATCATAAACCGCCAGGCACCGGCTGCCGATGAGAGGATGAGCACATACTCTTTCCCTTCCTCAACCTGGTCAAGGGTCAGGGAAGGGGTTCCCTGTTTTACGCTGCCATTTTCGTCAATATTATCTTCATCAAAGGGAACAAACTCAAAAAAAAGCCCGGCGTTGGTAGACAGCATCATGGCCATGTCTTCACGGGGCCTTGCCTGAAACGCAATGAATCCTTCAGAGGCAAGGTAGGTATCAATAAAAGTGATGGGCTTTCCAAGCAGGGATTCAAACGTTTTGCGGTAGGGGTCAAGGGCTACCCCGCCTGAAGCAAATACCCGCAGGTTGGGCCATACTTCGTGAATGCTTTTTACTTTGTGGTACTTGATGATGCGTTTCAGCATCAGTTCATTCCAGGATGGGATGCCTGCCATGGCCCCAACATCCCAGTTTTTGGCTTCCCGGGCAATGGCATCCACCTTCTGATCCCAGTCGCTGATGGATGCAATGGCCTGACCAGGGCGGTAAAACCGCTCAAACCATGCCGGTATGTTTTTGGCTGAAATGCCTGAAATTTCTCCTTCCTGCCAGAGTCCCCGGTCCTGCAAGCTGGTGGTGCTGCCAAGCATCATGATTTCTTTCTCAAAAAAGTCTGCCGGCATATCAAAATTAGAAATGGCCAGAATTTGCAGCATGCTGGTTTTACGAATGGCTTCCAGCATATCTTCGGTAGCCGGAATGCGCTTGCTTTCAGGGCCGGTAGTTCCTGCACTCAGGGCATAATATTTTGGCAAACCAGGCCAGGTAATGTCTTCTTCTCCTTCCATTTGCCGCTTCCACCAGCGCTCATACATGGTGTCATAGTCATGGTATGGCACCCTGGAGGCAAAGGCTTTGGCTTTGTTGCGTTTTTTCAAAATGTCGGCAAAACCATATTCCCGGCCAAAAGCAGTATCCCTGGCTCTTTTCAGCAATTGCTCCAGTATTTCTTTTTGTTCTTTCACCGGTGAAGGTTCAGGAATGACCTTATCGGTGATTTCCAGTGCAGATTTTATAATGTTTCCAAGAATGACCATGATGTTGTTACCGGGTGTTGAAATTAAATAACATACAAAGATAATGCATTGACGGCAGTTTTTGTTTTCCTTCTCCCACCCGCTCAAAATTATGCTTTCGATAGCCAGAACGGAAAAGATAACCAAACTTTCGGCTTGTTGCCGCAATGAGGTGTTTGGAGTGAAGAAAAACCTTTTACCGGATAAACCCGCCTTAATGTTTTTTAACTTTTCTGTAATCTGACAGGTGCTGGCTGCTGCTTATTTTGTCCGGCCAATGGGGAGACCGTTTCTTGACCATTCGCTCCAGGAGCCGGTGTAAAGAAGGGGCATTTTCAGCCCCGCCGAAGCCATGGCCAGGATGGTATGGCAGGCAGTAACACCCGACCCGCAATGCACGATGATTTTTCCCTTGTCCCGGTTTCCTATAATTTTGCTATACATGGCCTTGAGGTCTTCAGGTGGGAGAAA